>NZ_QODJ01000056.1:0-40927 GCF_009935965.1 Pseudomonas sp. L13 | reverse complement strand
CCGGGTACCATTGTTTGAAAAGCGGGTTGACAGTGGGGGCGAGTCCATACATAGGAGCGAGCTTGCTCGCGAAAAACGTCAACGATAACGCGTGCTTCCTGAATAAACGCGGCGCCGGTGAGTTCTTCGCGAGCAAGCTCGCTCCTACATGATCAGGCCAGATCCACCAGCACGATTTCGCTGTCCTCGATCGCCGTCACCCGCAGTACCTGTTCATCCTCAACCGCCACACCGTCTCGTGCCTGTGCCCGCACACCATTGACGTCAATCACACCCGTGGCGGGTACCAGGTACGCCCGGCGGCCGCTGTCCAGCCGGTATTCCGCGCTTTCCCCAGCCTTCAGGTTCGCGGCCACCAAGCGTGCATCGGCACGAATCCGCAAGCTTTCAGTGTCGCCAGCCTTGCCGCTGGCCAGCGTTACAAAGCCCTCGCGGTTGCCTTGCGGAAACGGTTTGGCGCCCCAGGACGGCGGCAAGCCCGCCTCATTGGGGATGATCCAGATCTGGAAGATTTTGGTCGGCGTGGCCTCCAGGTTGTACTCGCTGTGGGCAATGCCGGTGCCCGCGCTCATCACCTGCACATCGCCGGCTTCGGTGCGGCCTTTGTTACCCAGGTTGTCGGCATGGCTGATGGCGCCTTCGCGCACATAGGTGATGATTTCCATGTCGCGGTGCGGGTGCTGGGGAAAGCCGCTGCCGGGGGCGATGATGTCGTCGTTCCACACCCGCAGGTTGCCCCAGTGCATGCGCTGGGGGTCGTAGTATTCGGCAAAGGAAAAGTGGTGATGAGCGTCAAGCCAGCCATGGTGGGCGCCGCCCAGGCTGGTGAAAGGTCGAAGTTCAAGCATGATCGTCTCCTGTTGATGGGCCCATCATCCAGCAGGGCATGATCGATAAAAAGCGTAAAAACTGCCGGATTATTATCTATTTGTTCGATGTTTTATTCCGGTGTTCACTTTCACTTCATCGCCTAACTGCATGACAACAAAGCATTTGGCTGGAAATGGGCGGCGTTTGCGGCGACCATGGTGGCCTGGTCCAAACAAGCTCACCGCAGGAGTCCGCGTGTCGCAACAACAGCCTGATCTACCCCCCGAACTGCGCCCCATGGCTGAAATGCCGCTGTTGAAGCGGCTTGCCGCTCGCCTGTTCGGCCATGGCCTTACCCGTTTGCGCGCGCAGCATCGGTTTTCCTGGTTACATGGCCAGGCGGACGGCTTTCGCAGTGGGCATGAGGCGGGCGTTGAATACGGTTACCGCGAGGGCAAGGCCGATGGCATTGAAGAGGGCCGCCAGGTCCTGTTGATTCGTGACTTTCGCCCCGATGAGCACCGTGCGCCAGGCGTAGATGACAGCCTGTTCGACGATTGGCGATTGCCGCTCACCGCAGAGGTGAAGAAACGCATGAAGGCCGATGTCGCGCGCCTGCTGCCAGCCCACGCGCAGCCAAGTGCGGCGCAATGGAAGATGATCTTCAGCGACACGCCCTCGACTTCAGTGATTGCGGGCGCAGGCGCGGGCAAGTCGACGTCCTTGGTGCTGCGCATCCTGCTGCTCAGCCATTACCTGGGCTTTGAGCTAAGTTCCATGACGGTGGTGACGTTCACCCGCGAGTCGCGCAAGGACTTCATCAACAAACTCATGGAGATTCTCAGCCTGTGGGGCCAACCCCTTGGCATTAAAGAAGCTCAGGCGGTGGTGCGCACCTTCCATTCGCGCATCCTGCCGATGGTGCGCAGCCTGCCGGGCTTTGAACGGCTGCAAGCCTTTGAGAACCTCAACGGTGGTTTTGAAGACGCCGATAGCAATGCCTTTGACCTGCGTATCAGCGACGCCCAGCGCCAGCAGATGAACGCCTGTTATCACCACTTGTATGGCCGCCATCAGCGTTTTCGCGAGTTGATTGCACCCCTGGCCCGCCATGGCCTTCAGCTCAAGGCGCTGGAGCGCGATCATCCGGACGTGCAAAAGCGCATGGCCGTGACTGAATTGGCCGCCAAGCGCGATGAAGAACTCTGTGATGTGATTGAAGATCTGTGGTTTCGCGCCGGTGCCTGGCCGATCAAAGGCATCGAACCCAGCCGTCAGACCTTTGAAATCAACGGCGCGCAATTTCATTGCCACGGCTATATCCCGGAGCTGGATGCCTGGGTGGTACTGGGGTTCGATGGGCGCGAAAACCCACAGATCAGTCGGCCGAATTCGAAACTCTCGGTGCGTGCAGAATGGGCGGTGAAGCGCACGTTATTTCAAGCTTTCTGCAATAAGCCGCTGATATGGCTGGATAATTACGAATCTTCCAAGCGCCTTTTGAGCAGCCTGGGCGGCGATGCTACGGCCGGGCCAGGCTTTGATTACAAGGTTAAAGGCGAGCTCGCTTCGGCGCCCCTGTTGGACAGTTTTGTCATGGCAGCCGGGTTTATCGAGAACCTTGGCTTGGATGTGCCTACGGCGGTTGGCCAGATGAGCTTCGCCAAAGACGACCCGGACCTGCTGTTCTTCGAGGCTCTGAGCATTTTCTGGAAGGCCCTGGAAGATCACCTGCTGGAACAGTCGCCGCCGATCATGACCTACAACCGGATGTTCTCCCTATTTGGCGAAAACACCCCGGAGAACCTCAAGCTGCTCAGCGATCCGCTGTTGCGGCCGATGTCGCACCTGATGATCGATGAATTCCAGGACGTGTCGCCGCAGATCGTGTCGTGGATCCGTGCCAGCCTGCGGGAAATCCGCAGCCGTGGGCCAGCCATGCACGTCGGGCGCGGCGCGCAACGGTCTTCGTTGTTGTGCGTGGGGGATGACTGGCAATCGATCTACGGCTGGCGCGGCAGTTCGCCCAAGTACTTCATGGAGTTCAACAAGGAGTTTGTTTCGCCCAGCACTACCCGCGTGATGCTGGGGGAGAACTACCGCAGCCACCAGCACATCATCGACGCCGCCGAACATATCGTACGCAGTGCACCGGCCATCCCGGGCAAGAAGGCCAGGGCCAGTGGCGAGCCCAAGGCATTGGTGCCCGTCACGGTGTTGGAACGTGACGACGCGGCACTGGGGCAGCGGCTGCTGGAGCACTATCAGCGGGGCGATTCGATCCTGATGCTTTATCGAAAAGGTAGCGATAAGCTATTGATTCAAGAGCATATTAAGTCTGTAGTTAATGTGGATTCTAGCTTGGCGTCTCAGGCGCGCAGGCTCAAACAGCTGACTTATCACAGTGCCAAGGGGCTTCAGGCGGATGCGGTGTTTTTGCTGGGTGATTGTCAGCATGTCACCAGCTCGCCGTACAAGAACCAGGTGTATCGCATGGCGGGTTTGGGCAAGGATGGCGACAGTGAGCCTTATGACAATGCGCAGAGAGACGAAGTGTTGCGCCTGGCCTACGTGGGGATTACCCGGGCGGTCAGCCATTGTTATTGGTATGTGGAGAAGCCGGAAGGCCAGGGTATGAATGTGCCGAGGGCGTCAGAGCGGGTGGATGGCAGGAAGGCGTTTTTTGATGATCAGCGCTGACCTTCAACTGGCATACAGCTAAACGTGGCGGGTGGCTTGTCCCAATACCTGTAGGAGCGAGCTTGCTCGCGAAAAACCATAGGCGCCGCGTTCATCAAGGAAACACGCGCTATCGTTGACGCTTTTCGCGAGCAAGCTCGCTCCTACAGGCGCTAGGGCTGGCCCCTTCCGGATTAGATAATACTATTCAAGCCCGCAACGAAACCGGCGGCACAAAACTCTCCAATTCATCCTCCACGGCCTCGATGATGCGCTCCACATCAGCCGCGTTCATCACCGTGGCGCACGGGATCCCCGCGATGGCGATCAATGTCTCGCCGCTGGCCCGGTCGAACAGGCGGGCGATCATGCTGCCGGGGGCGTCCATGCTGCCCTCGAAGCCCATCGGGTGAAAATGCCAGCGCATCAGCTGGCAGGCGTTGGGGAATGTTACTTTGTTCATGTTGCCCACCTTGTTCATTGAGCGCTTCCTTTAGCTCGCGGCAGGGGCCAGGACCTTCACTGGTCATGACAGATAGGGCTTAAAAATAGCATTCGTTCGCAACTGCAAGGTGACTTTTTTGCGCCCGTTCGGCGGTTGTTTCGCCTAATTTTGATATAGATCATGTCCTACAGAGGAATAGGCAAAAGGCCATTAGTCAGGCGCTCGATTTGACCCTTGAAGAGGCGGGCAAACTTCGGCAGTCTCAAGTATTTTTCCCGCGGTAGAGCCCGATATGCCCGACATCGCTTCAGACGATGAGTATCAGAATTCCCACGCTACCGGCGCGCTGGTGCTGCGCCATCACTTGTGCTGGCGCCATCGCGATCTGGATGGAGTGATGGCCTACTATCACCCCGACATCCAGTACCACGATTTTTTCCAGAACCGTGTGGTGGGCTATGCCGAGTTGCGCGAGTACTTGCAGGCCAGCATGCCCCGCGAGGCAGACGAGGCGATTGAACACACTGATCGCATCCGCGCCGATGGCGATACGGCGTTTATCCAGTACCGCATTACCTTGCGTGGCGGCCAAGGCCTGGTGTCGTTTCGTACCAGTGAGGCCATTACGGTGCGCGACGGGTTGATCTGGCGGGTGAATGAATATGCCTCCCTGGTACATGAGCAACCGACCCAGGCGCTGCGTCCTACGGTCAGCCGCCTGGGCTTGTCGCCCCAGCAGTTGGGTTATATGGCCAATGACCTGCAACAATATTTCGAGCGTCAGCAACCGTACCTGGACCCGGACCTGGACCTGCAGCGGGTCGCCAAGGCCTGTGGCTACAGTCGCAACCAGATGTCCTACCTGCTGAACCAGGTGCTGGGGCAGAGCTTCTATCGCTACGTCAACCAGGCGCGACTCCAGCATTTGCTGGCCGCGCTGGAGTGCGCAACACCACCCATCAAGGTGGATGATCTGGCCTTTGCCGCCGGTTTCAATTCACTTTCGGCGTTCTACAGCGCTTTTCGCCAGCACACCGGGCAATCGCCCAAGGCGTACCTCAAACAAATTTCCCTGCGTGCACGCGCGCAAGACAGCCCCTGACGCTGCGCTTTAGGATCGACCCTATCGAACCGCGGTAGGGGAACCTGGCATGCCGGCATGGCGCAGTATCAGTTTATGGATGGACCAGTTGGACGACCCGCTGGTAGCGCGACCGTCGCTGGAGCACGACCTGGACGTCAATGTGGCGATCATCGGCGCCGGCTACACCGGCCTGTGGACCGCCTATTACCTGAAGCGCCAGGCCCCCGAGCTGAAAATTGCAATCATCGAGGCGCAAACGGCCGGTTTCGGCGCATCCGGGCGCAATGGTGGCTGGTTGATGGGCAACCTCTTGGGAGAAGACCGTCTGCTGGCAGGGCTTGCCCCCCAGCAGCGGCGCGCTTCGTTTGACCTTTTGCATGGCATTCCCGATGAAGTGGCCCAGGTGCTGGCTCGCGAAGGCATTGACTGCGACTACCGCAAAGGCGGCGCCTTGTATTGCGCCGCACGCTACCCAGAACAGGAAGGCAGCCTGCGGCGCTATCTGGACAAGCTGTACGCCCAAGGCCTCACCGAAGACGACTACCGCTGGCTCAGCCCGCAGCAATTGGCCGAACAGGTCCGCATTGCCAAGCCTTATGGCGGCATCTATGCCCCCCACGTCGCGACGATCAACCCGGCAAAGCTGGTGCGTGGCCTGGCGCGGGCGGTTGAGAGCCTGGGTGTAGCCATCTACGAGAACAGCCCCGTGACCCATTGGCAGTCCGGCAGCCTGCGCACCGCCAAGGCCAGCGTGCGCGCCGCTTGGGTGGTGCCTGCTGTCGAGGGTTACGCCAATACCTTGCCGCCGTTGGGCCGCTACCAGTTGCCGGTGCAGAGTTTGATCGTCGCCACCGAACCGCTGCCAGCCAGCACCTGGGAGGACATCGGGCTCAGCCAGGGCCAGGCTTTTGGCGAGAGCAGCCGACAAGTCACCTACGGCCAGCGCACGGCGGACAATCGCCTGGTGTTCGGCGCCCGTGGCGGTTATCAATTTGCCGGCAAGTTGCGGCACAACTTCGACCTGACGGACAGCGAAGTGGAGTTACGTCGTTACCTGTTTGGCGAACTCTTCCCACAGCTGAAAAAGGCCAGGATTACCCATTCCTGGGGCGGCAACCTCGGCATGTCGCGCCGTTTTCGACCGCACATGCTCTGTGACCACAACACCGGCGTCGCACTGTCCGGCGGCTATGGCGGGGAGGGCGTGGGGGCCACAAACCTCGGCGGCCGCACTCTGGCCGATTTGATCCTGGAGCGCGACACCTTGCTGACTCAACAACCTTGGGTCATTCGCGAAGGCGGCCTCAAAGCTCTCAAGGCCTGGGAGCCGGAACCGTGCCGCTGGCTGGGCTACAACGCGATCATTCGTAGTTTTGTCCACGAAGACCAAGTCTTGGCCAACCCCAATACCCCGCCCTGGCGCCGCAAGCTGGCAACCAGCATTGCCGGTTTCATGGAAGGTTTCATGCACTAACTCATTCCACCCACAGGGGAAGCCTCATGAGCATCACCCAATTCAAAGACACGCTGAACACCCCTCTGCCGGATTCATCACCGGTGGCGGCGCCCCTGGGCGAGCCCATCGCCTTGGCCTCGACCCTGAGCGTGGAGCGCAACGACGGGGTGGAGACCGGCATCTGGGCCTGCACGCCGGGGCGCTGGCGTCGGCAGATCACGTCCCAGGAGTTCTGCCATTTCATCCAGGGGCGCTGCACCTTCACGCCCGACAACGGGGAAACCTTGCACATACAAGCCGGTGACGCACTGATGCTGCCAGCCAATAGCACCGGTATCTGGGATATCCAGGAAACCGTGCGCAAGACCTACGTCCTGATTCTGTAACGCTTTGATCCTTGATCGCCTGCCATAAAAACAGCCCTAAAACCGCCAGGAAATCGAACCATGAAAGCCATTGCCCTGTTGCCCTTGATGTTGGTGGCCTCTATCAGCCAGGCCGCCGAGACCGTGAAGATCTATAACTGGTCGGACTACATCGCACCGGACACCACCAAAAATTTCCAGCAAGACACCGGCATCGGTTTCACCTACGACGTGTACGACAGCAACGAAACCCTCGACGGCAAGCTGATGACCGGTAAATCAGGCTACGACGTGGTGTTCCCCTCCAACCATTTCATGGCGCGGCAGATCCAGGGCGGCGCCCTTAAAAAGCTCGACAAGAGCCAGTTGCCCAACTGGAAAAACCTCAACCCGGTGCTGCTCAAGGCCTTGGAAAATAACGACCCTGGCAACGCCCACGGCTTCCCGTACCTGTGGGGCAGCACTGGCATTGGCTACAACATCGACAAGGTCAAGGCGGTACTCGGCGACAACGCCCCGGTGGATTCCTGGGACTTGATCTTCAAACCGGAAAACATGGCCAAGCTGCAAAAATGCGGGGTCGCCATACTTGATAATGGCCCCGAACTGCTGCCTGCCGCGCTGAATTACCTGGGCTTGCCGCACCACAGCAAAAAAGCCGAGGACTACAAAAAGGCCGAAGCCCTGCTGATGAAAGTGCGACCTTACGTGGCGTATTTCCACTCTTCGAAATACACCGCTGACCTGGCCAATGGTGATATCTGTGTCGCCGTCGGTTTTTCCGGCGACATCCTGCAAGCCGAAAGCCGCGCCAAGGAAGCCAAGAACGGCGTGAACATCGGCTACAACATTCCCAAGGAAGGCGCGGCGATCTGGTTCGACATGGTCGCCATGCCCGTCGACGCACCGAACGAAAAAGCCGGCTATGCCTTCATGAACTACCTGCTGCGCCCCGACGTGATGGCGAGTATCACCAACTACGTGCACTACGCTAACGGCAACGCGGCGGCCGACAGCCTGGTAGACCCGGCAATCAAGGCCGATACCAAGGTGTATCCAAGCGCGCAAATGATGGGCAAGTTATTTGCACTTGAAGCCATGCCGTTGAATATCGACCGGGTGCGTACTCGGGTTTGGAACACCATTCGCACGGGACGTTGAGCAAGAGGAAAACAGCGCTGCCGTAAAGGGCGATCAGTCATCGGTACTGAGTGAAATAGATAATCACATCATAGTTACGACATTTGATGTCAATTATTTGGAGTGGAAAGTGTTATTGCCTGCGTGAGAGATTTCGATCCGCAGCGCGTAACACTTTCACATACACCCACTATCTGACAGGTGACTATATGTCCTCAATACAAAGCCTTCCCACTGGCGGCACGTGGACCCATCCGGAAAACAGCCCGCCGACGTTGCGCGGCACAGACCAGCGTGAGCGCCTGGAAGCCAAGCGGGGCGAGCCCTCGGTGCTCATCGGCGGCGGCGGTGCCGACCAGTTGGTGGGGCGCCAAGGTGAGAATACATTCAAATATGAAAAAAGCACCGACTCCCTTAGCGATGACCCCGATACGATCTTGAATTTCAACCCCAAGGAGGATGAAATCGATGTATCCGGAGTATTAAAAGACAACAATATCTCAGCCATTAATATTCAATCTGGCCCGCCCGTGGAAGTGGGGGATGTACAACTGACCCATGAGTTTGGCGTGAGCACCTTGAATATCAAGGTAAGCCCTGAAGGGCCGAACTTTTCTGTACGCGTTGATGGCGTAAATTTATTGCCGCAGCATATTAATTTCTTTCATTCGGATTAAGCCTATGGATTCTCCAGGTCATGGCCCAACGACTGAATGAATAGGGAAAACAACTCGGGCTGTGATGAGATGTCCAGCTTGGCGTACAAATGCCTGCGGTGCACTTTTACGGTGTCCGGCGAGATCTTCAAGCGTTCGGCCATGGCCTTGGAGGAGAACCCACGCAACACCAGGCGGGCGATTTCCAGCTCGCGGTCCGACAGCACACCGCTGCCGAAGTGACTCAGGGCATCGCGAATCTGGCTGTCCATGGCCGGTGCCCGCTGGGTGCTTTGCTGCCAATGCTGCTGCATGAGCGGCAACACCCAGGCCGACAGCGTGGTCAACAGCCCCGTTTCTTCAAAGCTGAAGCGTCGCTGCATACCCAGTGACAGCGACAGCGTGCCCGCGCCGGGCAATTGCAGGATCAACTGCACCTCGTCTTCCAATACGTTGTCGTGGAAGTAATTGAGGAAGTACTCACTTTGGCGAAAATGGTCCGGCGCCACTTCTTCCAGGCGGTATACGCCGCTGGCATAGTGCTCGCGGCAGGCTTGGTAGAACGGGTCGAGCAGGTACAGGCCGTTGAGGTACACCAGCATCGACGCCGGTTTGCTGCTGGGTTGGGCGTCGTACTCTTCCAGTGCCTGGGGGGGGCCATCCAGCGGGTAGAAAATCGCCAGGGCATTATCGAAAGGCAGGCATTGGTGCAACAACAGCACCAGTTGCTTCCAGAACCGCTCGGTGCCGATCTGTGACAGGGTGCGGCCCAACCCAGCATGCATACCCATTTCCCGGAACAGGCTCATCTCACCATCCCCACCCTCAAATAATCGGCCAAGGGTTAGGCTTCTGACGGGCACCGTCAAGGGGAGTACGCCAATAGGGGAATTGGCCGACAGCCCCGCCAGCCGATAACGTCGTCACTGTCCAACGGGAAGCATATCCCGAGGAAAAATCATTTTTCGTTTCTGCCTCACACCAAAAACAACGACAGAGGATAACGATATGAGTGCTACTCCCGCGCCCGATGGCGTGCTCAAGCCCACCCTGAGCGTCTTTGATGTAGTGGCCATTACCGTTTCAGCGGTAACGCCGGCCAGTTCCGTCTTTGTGATCGCCCCGTTTGCCATCCAGCAGGCGGGCAGTGGCGTGTTCCTGGCGTTTGTGATGGCGGCGCTGCTCGCGTTGATGTTCGCCTTCTGCTACGCCGAACTCGGCCGCGCCCATAACAGCGCCGGCGGCGAGTATGTGTATGCCAAGCGCGTATTTGGCGGCATGGCCGGTTACGCCACCTTCCTGACGGTGCTGGTGATGTTGTTGTTTATCCCGCCGGTATTGGCCACCGGTGCGGCGACCTATCTGAATAACGCCTTGGGCACCAAGTTCGACGCGCAAACGGTCGCCCTGGTGATCGTGGTATGCAGCTACGCCCTGGGCATCCTCAATATCAAGCTCAACGCCTGGATTACCGGCACTTGCCTGCTGTTGGAAGTGGCGGCGTTGCTGGTGATTGTGGTGATCGGCTTCGGTAATCCGGTGCAGCCGGCCAGTGTGTTATTGCAGCCGCAAATCGTCGAAAACGGCGTGTTGCACCTGGCACCCTGGGCCTTGGTGATCGGCGCCGTCGGCATCGGCCTGTTCTCGTTCAATGGCTATGGCCCGGCGGTGCTGTTGGCCGAAGACATGAAGTGCGGCGGCAAGGGCGTGCATAAGGCGGTGCTCTGGTCCCTGGGGTTGGTGGTGGTGATCGAATTGGTGCCAATCACCGCGCTGTTGATCGGCGCGCCGTCCCTGAGTGAGATGATCAGCAGCCCCGACCCGATCGGCTACCTGTTGACCAGCCATGGCAACGAAACCCTGTCGCGGTTGGTAAGCGCCGGGATCTTCCTGTCGGTGTTCAACGCCATCGTCGCCATCGTGATCCAGATTGGCCGGGTGGTGTTCAGCAGCGGTCGCGATGCGCTGTGGACGCCGAGTATCAACAAGCTGTTCACGCGTATCCACCCGCGCTGGGACTCGCCGTGGCTGGCGACGCTGTTTCTGGCGATCCCTTCGGCGCTGTTGAGTTTCAGCTCCAACCTGGCGGACCTGACCTCGTTCAGCGTGTTGCTGATCATGCTGGTATACCTGGTGGTGGCGCTGAGCGCGCTGATGAGCCGGGTGCTGTTGCGGGATCGCGAGCATCCCTATCGCATGCCGTTGTGGCCGCTGCCGGCATTGCTGGCGGTGCTCGGTGCCGGTTACCTGCTGGTCACCTTGATCCTGGAGGCGTCCGTACGCGACATCATGATCATCATCGGCTTGCTGGCCCTGTCGGTGATTTTGTATTGCATCAGTGGCCGGTTGAGTCCGGCGTTTCAGAAATTGTAAGGAGTGGGTATGCGTGCACGTCAATTGGGCATCACGTTGGGGCTGGGCATGCCCGGCGAATTGAATGCCATCACCGATGTTCCCGGGGTTCGCGTCGGCCATGCCACGCTCAAGGCGCAGGTCGACGGCAAGCACGTGCGCACCGGCGTTACGCTGATCCAGCCGCGTGCCGGGGAAGCGCGGCATCAACCGTGTTTTGCTGGCTACCACGTGCTCAACGGCAATGGCGACGCCACGGGGCTTGAATGGATCAGCGAGGCGGGGCTGTTGACCACGCCGATGGCCATTACCAACACCCACAGTATCGGGGTGGTGCGCGACAGCCTGATCGCCCTGGAACGCGAGCGTCTGGCGGACCCGGCGGTGTACTGGTGCATGCCGGTGGTCATGGAAACTTATGACGGCCTGCTCAACGACATCTGGGGCCAGCATGTTCGCCCTGAGCATGTGCGCCAGGCCTTGGACCAGGCTGAAAGCGGCCCGGTGCAGGAAGGCGCGGTTGGCGGTGGCACCGGCATGATTTGTCATGAGTTCAAGGGCGGCATCGGCACCGCGTCACGGCGGTTGCCAGCGGAGCAGGGCGGCTGGACCGTCGGCGTACTGGTGCAGGCCAACCATGGCAAGCGTCAGGAGCTGCGGGTCGATGGCTACCCGGTGGGCCGTCATTTGATGGACATTGCTTCGCCCTTTGCCGAGCGTGGCACCCCCGGCATGGGCTCCATCGTGGTGATCATCGCCACGGACGCCCCTTTGCTGCCCCACCAATGCCAACGCCTGGCGCAGCGCGCGTCCATCGGCATCGCGCGCACCGGTGGAGGCACCGAGGATTCCAGCGGTGACCTGTTCCTGGCGTTTGCCACCGGTAACCAGGATTTGCCACCGGCCGACTATGGGCGCAAGGGCCTGCCGCTCAGCACCGGCTTGCAGATGGTCAACAACGACCATATTTCGCCGCTGTTCAGCGCGGCGGCAGAGGCGGTGGAGGAGGCGATCATCAACGCCATTCTGGCAGGTGAGGACATGACCACCCAGGACGGCGTCACGGTGCCGGGGCTGGCTGGCGAAACCCTCTTGGCAGCCTTGCAACAGTGTGGCTGGAGTATGTCCCGGTAATGGGGGACAGCGCACTTTAATAGTGCGAATAGTGGCTCTTTAATGTTGCTAATGACACCGTGACAATATATTGGATCCATTAATTAAGTGAGCCGTTCGCTTAGAGCGGCTTTACTTGTATTTAATATTTAAATAGTGCGCTGTGCCGATTCGGCCACACAAACGCAACGGCCCCCAATAAACACTGCGTGGGACTTCTGCAACTTGAACCTGCGTCACAATTGTGCGATGGAAATAGAGGTAGACGAAAGATTTCAAGTTGTGTCAGTTTTCTTACGCCTTCAAAAGAGGTGAGTGATAGGACTATCCTCGCCCGCGAGGTTCCTATCGAACAAAGACTGATGCACTTGCAAACAAGGAAGTACGTTTATGTCAAAAGTAAAAGACAAAGCTATTGTATCTGCCGCGCAAGCCAGCACTGCTTACTCGCAAATCGATAGCTTCAGCCATTTGTATGACCGTGGCGGCAACCTCACGGTCAATGGCAAACCGTCCTACACCGTAGACCAGGCAGCGACCCAGCTGCTGCGGGATGGTGCTGCGTACCGGGACTTTGATGGCAACGGCAAGATCGATCTGACCTACACCTTCCTCACCTCGGCTACCCAGAGCACCATGAACAAGCATGGCATCTCCGGGTTCAGCCAGTTCAACACCCAGCAGAAAGCACAGGCCGCACTGGCCATGCAATCCTGGGCGGATGTCGCCAACGTGACCTTTACCGAAAAGGCTTCCGGCGGTGACGGCCACATGACCTTCGGCAACTACAGCAGCGGCCAGGACGGCGCCGCGGCCTTCGCTTACTTGCCCGGTACCGGTGCAGGCTACGACGGCACTTCGTGGTACCTGACCAACAACAGCTACACGCCGAACAAGACCCCGGACCTGAACAACTATGGCCGGCAGACCCTGACCCACGAAATCGGCCACACCCTGGGCCTGGCGCACCCTGGCGACTACAACGCCGGGAACGGCAACCCGACCTATAACGACGCCACCTATGGACAGGACACGCGTGGCTATAGCCTCATGAGTTACTGGAGCGAGAGCAACACCAACCAGAACTTCAGCAAAGGCGGCGTCGAGGCTTACGCTTCCGGCCCGCTGATCGACGACATCGCCGCGATCCAGAAGCTCTACGGTGCCAACCTCAGCACCCGCGCCACAGACACCACCTACGGGTTCAACTCCAACACCGGGCGTGATTTCCTCAGCGCCACGTCCAACGCCGACAAGCTGGTGTTCTCGGTATGGGACGGTGGCGGCAACGACACCCTGGACTTCTCCGGTTTCACCCAGAACCAGAAGATCAACCTCAACGAGACATCATTCTCTGATGTGGGCGGCCTGGTGGGCAACGTGTCCATCGCCAAGGGCGTCACCCTCGAGAACGCGTTCGGCGGTTCGGGCAACGACCTGATCATTGGTAACCAAGTCGCCAACACCATCAAGGGCGGGGCCGGCAACGACCTCATCTACGGCGGCGGCGGTGCGGACCAGCTGTGGGGCGGCGCTGGCAGCGACACTTTCGTGTACGGTGCCAGTTCCGACTCCAAGCCAGGCGCTGCGGACAAGATCTTTGACTTCACCTCCGGTTCGGACAAGATCGACCTGTCCGGTATCACCAAGGGTGCGGGCGTGACCTTCGTCAACGCATTTACCGGGCATGCCGGCGATGCTGTACTGACCTATGCCTCAGGTACCAACCTGGGCACCTTGGCGGTGGACTTCTCCGGGCACGGCGTGGCGGATTTCCTCGTCACCACCGTTGGCCAGGCGGCTGCCAGTGACATCGTAGCCTGATGTAAAGCGCGCGGTGCTTCGGCGCCGCGCTCCAGGCCGGAGTTGGATATGCCACGTTTTTCCCATTTGATCGCCTGTGTTGTGCAGGTGTTGTTCGTGTCGGCAGGAGCCCACGCAATGGCTAGCAGTCTTGTATTACCCACCGCCGCGCAGCTTGCCGGGCAGTGGGAGCTGAAGCAGCAGGATCAGGTGTGCGCGCTCAAGTTAGTGGAGCAAGCCAACGCCCTGGAGGGCGATATCGCCTGTGCCGAGCAATGGCTGGGCGACAAGCCGCTGACGTGGTCGCCCACCCCGGATGGTATTTGGCTGTTTAACGCTGAAGGCTCAGGGATCACCCATTTGAATCGCCAGAAAGAGGGCGACTATCAAGCCCGCACTAAAGCGGGCGAAGTTGTAAGGCTGCAACGAAAACTTTAATTAAAAGTTATAAGCATATAACTCGATTTGTTAGGCGGCCGTACCCTACTCGGTAGGGGTGACCCTTTTGCGTAATTCGCTGCAAGGAAAAACAATTAATATGGCGAAGTCCCATGGGGTGGCGCCCTTATTCAGGGCGCTGGGTGAATACAAGAGTATTTTGATCAGCGTTGGCTGTTTCACGGCATTGATTAACCTATTAATGCTGGTGCCCTCGATTTACATGCTGCAAGTGTATGACCGTGTGTTGTCCTCCCAGAATGAAACCACCCTGGTGATGTTGACGCTGATGGTCGTGGGCTTCTTTGCGTTTATCGGCCTGCTGGAAGTGGTGCGCAGCTTTATCGTGATCCGCATTGGCAGCCAGTTGGAGCGACGTTTCAACTTGCGCGTGTACAAAGCCGCGTTCGAACGCAACCTGCAGCGCGGCCAAGGGCACGCCGGGCAATCCTTGGGCGACCTGACCGCTCTGCGCCAATTCATCACGGGGCCAGCGCTGTTCGCGTTTTTCGATGCGCCCTGGTTCCCGATCTACCTGTTCGTGATTTTCCTGTTCAATGTGTGGCTCGGCGTGCTGGCCACGGCCGGCGCGGTGCTGTTGATTGGCCTGGCGTGCCTTAACGAATACCTGACCAAAAAGCCATTGGGCGAGGCCAGCGGTTATTCGCAGCAGTCCACCCAACTGGCCACCAGCCATTTGCACAACGCCGAAACCATCCAGGCCATGGGCATGCTCGGTGCGCTGCGCCAACGCTGGTTTGGCGTGCATTCGCAGTTCCTGGGCTTGCAGAACCAGGCCAGCGACACCGGTTCGATCATCACCTCCTTAAGCAAATCCTTGCGCCTGTGCCTGCAATCCTTGGTGCTGGGCCTGGGCGCCTACCTGGTGATCAAGGGCGACATGACCGCCGGCATGATGATCGCAGGCTCCATCTTGATGGGCCGCGTACTCAGCCCCATCGACCAACTGATTGCAGTGTGGAAGCAATGGAGTTCGGCCAAGCTGGCCTATCAGCGCCTCGACGAACTGCTGCGCGAATTCCCGCCAGAGGTCGAGCACATGGCCTTGCCTGCGCCCAACGGCCAAGTCAGTTTCGAGCAGGTCAGCGCCGGCCCGCCGGGGCGGCGCGTGGCGACCCTGCATCAGGTCAGCTTTAACCTGGCTGCCGGTGAAGTGCTAGGCGTGCTCGGCGCGTCGGGCTCCGGCAAGTCCACCCTGGCTCGCGTGCTGGTGGGCGTGTGGCCAACCCTGGCCGGTACCGTACGCCTGGACGGCGCGGATATTCACCGCTGGAACCGCGACGACCTCGGCCCGCATATCGGCTATTTGCCCCAGGACATCGAGCTGTTCAGTGGCAGCATCGCCGACAACATCGCGCGCTTTCGCGAGGCCGACCCGGAACTGGTGGTCAAGGCCGCGCAACAGGCCGGCGTACATGAACTGATCCTGCGCCTGCCCCAAGGCTACGACACCGTGCTGGGCGACAACGGCGGAGGCTTGTCCGGCGGCCAGAAACAACGCGTGGCCCTGGCCCGCGCCCTGTACGGCGGGCCGCGCCTGATCGTGCTGGACGAACCCAACTCCAACCTCGACACCGTCGGCGAAGCCGCATTGGCCAGCGCCATCATGCAGATGAAAGCCCAGGGCAGCAGCGTGGTGCTGGTCACCCATCGTTCCTCTGCATTGGCCCAGGCCGATAAGTTGCTAGTGCTCGGCGAAGGCCAACTGCAAGCGTTCGGGCCCAGTCAGGAGGTGCTGCGGGCGTTGTCCGGGCAGCAGGAAGCGCCGAAAGAAAAAACCGGTGTCAGCTTCAGCCGTCACTACCAGGCCGGAAGGAATCCAGGCGCATGAGCAGCCTTACTGTTGAACCTCAAATCAAAGAACGCGATGCCGGCTTTTTCGTAAAAATGGGCTGGGTGATGACCATCGTCGGTGCCGGCGGGTTTTTCCTCTGGGCCAGCCTCGCACCGTTGGACCAAGGCATTCCGGTCCAAGGCACCGTGGTGGTGTCTGGCAAGCGCAAGGCGGTACAAACCTTCAGCCCCGGCGTGGTCAGCCGCATCCTGGTGAAAGAGGGCGAGTTGGTCAAGCAAGGTCAGCCGCTGTTTCGTCTCGACCAGACCCAGAACCAGGCCGATGTGCAATCGCTGCAAGCCCAGTACCGCATGGCCTGGGCCAGCGTGGCGCGCTGGCAGAGCGAGCGTGACAACCTCTCCAGCATCACCTTTCCCGCTGAACTGAGCGCCAACCCCGATCCGGCCCTGATGCTGGTGCTGGAAGGCCAGCGCCAATTGTTCAGCAGCCGTCGCGACGCGTTTGCCCGTGAACAAGCCGGGATCCGCGCCAGCATCGAGGGGGCTACCTCGCAGTTGAGCGGCATGCGCCGTGCGCGCAGCGACTTGACCGCCCAAGCCCAATCCCTGCGTGCGCAACTGAGCAACCTGCAACCCTTGGCCGACAACGGCTATATCCCGCGCAATCGGCTGATGGACTATCAGCGCCAGTTGTCCCAGGTGCAGCAGGACCTGGCGCAAAACGCCGGGGAAAGCGGCCGGATAGAGCAGGGCATTGTCGAATCGCGCCTCAAGTTGCAGCAGCACAGCGAGGAGTATCAGAAGGAAGTGCGCAGCCAGCTGGCCGACGCGCAACTGCGTAGCCTGACCCTTGAACAGCAACTGACCTCCGCCGGCTTCAACCTGCAACACAGCGAGATCAACGCGCCCGCCGATGGCATCGCGGTCAACCTCGGCGTGCATACCGAAGGCGCCGTGGTGCGCGCCGGTGAAACCCTGCTGGAGATCGTGCCCCAGGGCACACGTCTGGAAGTGGAAGGGCATTTGCCCGTGCACCTGGTGGACAAGATCGGCACACACTTGCCGGTCGACATCCTCTTCACCGCCTTCAACCAAAGCCGCACGCCACGGGTGCCGGGTGAAGTCAGCCTGATCTCCGCCGACCAGATGCTCGACGAAAAAACCGGTGCGCCGTATTACGTGCTGCGCACCAGCGTCAGCGAGGCGGCCATGGAAAAACTCAACGGCCTGGTGATCAAGCCCGGCATGCCCGCCGAGATGTTCGTGCGCACCGGCGAGCGTTCACTGCTCAACTATCTGTTCAAGCCGCTGCTGGACCGCGCCGGCTCTGCGTTGACAGAGGAATGAGCATGAAGCCAGTGTTCATTTCGCTGTTGCTGGTGTGTGGCAGTGCCCAGGCCGCGATGGGGCCCTTCGATGTGTACGAGCAGGCGCTGCGCAACGACCCGGTGTTCCTCGGCGCCATCAAGGAGCGCGACGCCGGCCTGGAAAACCGCACCATTGGCCGTGCCGGCTTGCTGCCGCGGCTGTCCTACAACTACAACAAGGGCCGCAACAATTCCGAGGCGCACCTGCCCGACGGGCGCGGCGGCAGTTACCGCGACGACCGCAACTACAACAGCTATGGCTCCACCTTCAGCCTGCAACAGCCGCTGTTCGACTACGAAGCCTATGCCAACTACCGCAAGGGCGTAGCCCAGGCGCTGTTTGCCGATGAAAGCTTTCGCGACAAGAGCCAGGCGTTGCTGGTGCGGGTGTTGAGCTATTACACCCAGGCGCTCTTTGCCCAAGACCAGATCGACATCGCCAGGGCCAAGAAGAAGGCGTTCGAACAACAGTTCCAGCAGAACCGGCATCTGTTCCAGCAAGGCGAGGGCACCCGCACCGATATCCTTGAAGCCGAGTCGCGCTACGAGTTGGCCACCGCCGAAGAGATCCAGGCCCTGGATGAGCAGGACGCCTCGCTCCGGGAACTGGGCGCGTTGATCGGCGTGCAAAGCGTCAACATCAACGACCTGGCACCGCTGAACCAGAGCTTTGCCGCGTTCACCCTGACCCCGGCCAACTACGACACCTGGCATGAGTTGGCGCTGACCAACAACCCGGTGCTGGCTTCGCAGCGCCAGTCCCTGGAAGTGGCGCGCTATGAAGTGGAACGCAACCGCGCCGGGCATTTGCCGCGAATCACCGCGTATGCCACCTCGCGCAAACAGGAGTCCGACAGCGGCAACACCTATAACCAACGCTACGACACCAACACCATCGGCGTCGAAGTGAGCATGCCGCTGTATGCCGGTGGCGGTATCTCGGCTTCCACCCGCCAGGCCAGCCGTGCGATGGAGCAGGCCGAGTACGAGCTGGAGGGCAAGACCCGCGAAACCCTGATCGAACTGCGTCGCCAGTTCAGCGCGTGCTTGTCAGGCGTGAGCAAGTTGCGCGCCTATCAGAAAGCGCTGGCATCCGCCGAGGCGCTGGTGGTGTCGACCAAGCAAAGCATTCTCGGCGGCGAACGCGTCAACCTCGACGCTCTGAATGCCGAACAGCAGCTGTACAGCACCCGCCGCGACCTGGCCCAGGCGCGTTATGACTACTTGATGGCCTGGACCAAATTGCACTACTACGCGGGCAACTTGCGTGACACCGACTTGGCCAAAGTGGACGAAGCCTTCGGCCCGGATGGAAAACTGTAGGAGCGAGCTTGCTCGCGAAAAACGTCAACGATAACGCGGGCAACCTGGATGCACGCGGCGTCTGTGAGTGCTTCGCGAGCAAGCTCGCTCCTACAGGGGAATAACAATAATAGGGAGTGTGCACATGATCACCGATTCACCGCGTTTCAAACCCTTCACCGCAGGTTCTTTGCTGCTGCTGTCCGTTGCGGCACAGGCGCAATACACCGAGACCGGCCAGCCGGGTAACCCCGCCAGTTGGCGCTCGGCCGAGTACCAGAGCGACTGGGGCCTGGGCCGCATGAAAGCCGATGAAGCCTACGCCGCCGGGATCAGCGGCCAAGGCGTGAAAATCGGCGCGCTGGACTCAGGGTTCGATGCCAATCACCCCGAAGCCTCCAAAGACCGTTTCCACCCGGTCACCGCCACGGGCACCTATGTCGATGGCAGCGTCTTCAGCACCACGGGCGCGCTCAACCCGAACAATGATTCCCACGGCACCCACGTCACCGGCACCATGGGCGCCGCCCGCGACGGCGTGGGCATGCATGGCGTGGCCTACAACGCGCAAGTTTTTGTGGGCAACACCAACGCCAACGACAGCTTCCTGTTCGGCCCCACCCCTGACCCCAAATACTTCAAGACCGTGTACACCGCTTTGGTGGACTCCGGCGTGCGCGCCATCAACAACAGCTGGGGCAGCCAGCCCAAGGACGTCAGTTACCAGACTCTGGATAACATGCACGCGGCGTACGCCCAGCATTACAACCGTGGCACCTGGCTGGACGCGGCAGCGGACGTGGCCAAGGCTGGCGTGATCAATGTGTTCAGCGCCGGCAACAGCGGCTATGCCAACGCGAGCGTGCGCTCGGCCTTGCCGTATTTCCAGCCGGAACTGGAAGGCCACTGGCTTGCCGTGTCCGGGTTGGATAAGGCCAATAACCAGAAATACAACAAATGCGGCGTCGCCAAGTACTGGTGTATTTCTACCCCCGGCGCGCTGATCAACAGCACCATTCCTGACGGGGGTTATGGGGTCAAGTCCGGCACCTCGATGGCAGCGCCCCATGCCACCGGCGCGTTGGCGCTGGTGATGGAACGTTATCCCTACATGACCAACGAGCAAGCCTTGCAGGTGCTGCTGACCACCGCCACCCAGCTCGACGGCTCGATCACCCAGGCGCCCAATGCGATTGTCGGCTGGGGTGTGCCTGACCTGGGCCGGGCGATGCATGGCCCTGGGCAATTGCTCGGGCCTATGGAGGTGAACCTGGCCGCCGGGCAGGGCGATGTGTGGAGCAATGGCATCTCCGACCAGGCGCTGCTTCAGCGCCAGGCCGAGGACCGCGCCGAACACACTGCCTGGCAGCAAACCCTGATCGACAAGGGCTGGCAAAACGGCGTCGGCGCGACTGCCAGCCAGCAGGACCAGACCGACTACGCCATCGGCAACGCCCGCGACCAGGCCGCCGCCAACCGCGTGTACGAGGGCAGCCTGGTCAAGGCCGGTGCCGGTAGCCTGGTGCTCAGCGGCGACAGCACCTATCGCGGCGCGACCCTCGTCAACGGCGGTCTGCTGGCCGTCAATGGCTCGCTGGCTTCGGCAGTGACGGTGAATGACAGCGGCACCCTCGGCGGTTCCGGGCGTATTGCCGCGTTGTCTGTAAACAACGGCGGCCGTGTGGCCCCGGGCAATTCCGTGGGCACCTTGCAAGTGGCAGGGGACGTAAACCTCGGCGCCGGCTCTACCTATGCCGTGGAGCTGACGCCCACCAGCAGTGACCGCATTGTTGCCGGCGGCCAGGCGGTTCTGGGCGGCGGCACGGTCACGCTGGCGCTGGAAAACAGCCCGACCTTGCTCAGCCAGAGCGAGGCCCAAAGCCTGATCGGCCGGCAGTACTCGATTCTCGAGGCGGCGGGCGGTATCCAGGGCCAGTTCGGGCAAGTGCTGCCCAACTACCTGTTCCTCGGGGGCACCCTCGACTATGCCGCCAATGCCGTGCAACTGAATGTCGGGCGCAACGACGCCAGCTTCGCCAGCGTCGGCGCCACCCGCAACCAGCGCAACGTCGCGGCGGCCGCCGAGCAATTGGGCGCCGGCAACCCGGTGTATGAAAGCCTGCTGCAGTCGCAATCGGTTGCCGTGGCCCAGCAGGGCTTGCAGCAACTGTCCGGGGAAATCTACCCGGCTGTGGGCGCGATGCTGATCAACGACAGCCTGCAACTGCGTAACGCCGTGGGCGAGCGCCTGCGCCATGTGCCAGTGGCCGGTGAAAGCAACCTGTGGTTTAAAGCCCTGGGCGCCTGGGGTAAGACCGATAGCCGCACTGAAACGTCGGGGTCCACCACCTCCATCGGTGGCCTGTTGGCGGGCGTGGATGGCGCGCTGGATGAGCAGACCCGCGTGGGTGTGGTCGCCGGTTACAGCGACAGCTCCTTGAACATGGGCAGCGGTACCCATTCATCGACGTCCATCGACAGCTACCACTTCGGTGCGTACGCCGGGCGCGAGCTGGGCGACTGGCGCCTGAGCGTCGGCGGCGCCTACAGCTGGCATCGCGGCGATGTGAAGCGCGACCTGCAATGGGGTGATGTCAGCGGCAAGCAAAAAACCAAGCTGGACGCGACCACGGCGCAAGTCTTTACCGAAGCCGCGTACCGCATCCGCCTGCAAGCGGTGGCGCTGGAGCCGTTCGCCAACCTGGCTTACGTGCATCTGAACAGCGAGTCCTTCCACGAAAAAGGCGATGCCGCGGCCCTGGAACGCGGCAGCGACCGGCGTGATGCGGTGCTCAGCACCCTTGGCGTACGTGCGCTGAAAACCCTGGCCCTCAATGACCACCAGCAACTGGACCTGTCCGGTTCGTTGGGCTGGCAACACAGCCTGACGGCGGTGGAGTCCGAAGAGCACCTGGCGTTTGTCGCAGGCGGGCCTTCATTTGCGGTGCGCAGTGCACCGTTGCTGCGCGATGCCGCCCTGGTGGGCGTGCAGGCCAGCCTGGCGCTGAATGCATCGACGCGGGTCAACCTGGATTACAACGGCCAACTGGGTGGGCGCGCGAAAACCCAGGGCGTGGGCTTGAGCCTGAACTGGCAGTTCTAAGCACACCGCGAACAGAAAATGTGGGAGCTGGCTTGCCTGCGATAGCGGTGGGTCAGCCAGCAGAGGCGTGACTGGCAGGACGCTATCGCAGGCAAGCCAGCTCCCACATTGAAGCGGCGGTGTTCTGGAGAAAGTGATTTACACACGTGCAATAAGAAAACTAAGGAAGGTCACCGTGAAAAAACGCAAGTCAGGGTTAACTACCGCCATCCACACAGGCCCGGGCTATCCGCTCAAGGCGCTGAGCTGCGTGCCATACGGCGCGCTGCTGTGTTGCCTGGCAAGCCTGGGGACCGCCCAGGCTGCACCCTATGTGGAAACCGGCAAACTGGGCGACGCCGCCAGTTGGCGCAGCAATGAGTTCAAGGCCGACTGGGGCCTGGGCGCCGTACACGCCGACACCGCCTATGCGGCTGGCTATACCGGCAAGGGCGTCAAGCTGGGGATCTTCGACCAGCCGGTGTACGCCCAGCATCCGGAGTTCGCCAGCCCCGACAAGGTGGTGACGATTGTCACCGAGGGCATTCGTCAATACACCGACCCGTACATCCCGGTGAAGGCCGGCGACGCGTTCCGCTACGACGGCACACCGTCCAAGGACTCCAACGGCAAGCTGGGTAACCACGGCACCCACGTCGGTGGTATTGCGGCCGGTAACCGCGATGGCGGGCCGATGCATGGCGTAGCGTTCAACGCACAAATCCTCACTGCCGAAAATGGTGATCCGGGCCCGGAAGACGGGATTATCCTCGGCAACGACGGCGCCGTGTACAAGGCCGGTTGGGATGGGCTGGTCGCCAGTGGCGCGCGTATCATCAACAACAGCTGGGGCATCGGCATCGGTGATCAGTACGCCAAGGGCGGCCGTGATCCGGCGTTCCCCAACTTCACCGTCAACGAAGCCCAGGCGCAGTTCAATACCATCCGGCCGATCCTCGGCACCCTCGCAGGAGGCGCGTACCAAGGCGCCATCGACGCGGCCCGCAGCGGCGTGCTGACCATCTTTGCCGCAGGCAATGACTACAACCTCAACAACCCGGATGCGATTTCCGGCCTTGCGTATTTTGTGCCAGAGATCGCGCCTAACTGGCTGTCCGTCGCGGCCCTCCAGCAGAACCCGAATACTGCCAGCCCCGATCCTTACGTGATCAGTACGTTCTCCTCGCGTTGTGGCTATGCGGCGAGCTTTTGCGTGTCGGCACCCGGCACCAAGATCTACAGTTCGATCATCAACGGGACCGACCTGAGCAACCTCACCACCGACTGGGCCAACAAAAATGGCACCTCCATGGCCGCACCTCACGTGGCAGGCGCCGCAGCGGTGCTGATGGAACGCTTCCAATACATGAGCGGTGACCAGATATCCACCGTGCTCAAGACCACCGCCACCGACCTCGGCGCGCCGGGCATCGACTCGCTGTACGGCTGGGGCATGATCAACCTGGGCAAGGCGGTCAATGGCCCAGGGATGTTTATCACCGCCGAAGATATCCCGGCCGAATTGCGCATCGACGGCGCCTACGGCAGCGGCCAGTTCGTCGCGGACTTGCCGGGTGTCGGCGCGGTGGTGGATGCCGGCAAACCCACCCAGCGTGTGTGCGACGACCTGCACTGCGGTCGGGATGTGTGGAGCAACGACATCTCGGGCCATGGCGGCCTGACCAAGCAGGGCATCGGTACCTTGGTGCTCACCGGCGCTAACACCTACAGCGGGCCGACGCGGGTCAATCAGGGTTTGCTGGCGATCAACGGTTCGGTCACCTCCGACGTTACCGTGAGCCAGAGCGGCGTGGTCGGTGGTTCGGGGCGTATCGGTTCGCTGAGCGCGAACAGCGGCGGCACCGTGGCGCCGGGCAATTCCATCGGCACCTTGAACGTGGCGGGCAACGTCAACTTTGAACCGGGCTCGACCTACGCGGTAGAACTGTCGCCCACCAGCAGCGATCGCATTGTCGCGGGCGGCACGGCCACCCTCAACGGCGGCACTGTGACGCTGGCCCTGGAAAACAGCCCGACCTTGTTGAGCGCCACCCAGGCCCAAAGCCTGATCGGCCGTCAGTACAACATCCTGCAAGCGGCAGGCGGCGTCACCGGCAGCTTCGCGGCAGTGATGCCCAACTACCTGTTTGTCGGCGGCACCTTGAACTACGCCGCCAACGGTGTGCAGCTGGATGTGGCACGCACCAACAGCTTCGCCAGTGTGGCCGCCACGCCGAACCAGCGCGCCGTGGCCGCCGCCGCCGAGCAATTGGGCGCAGGCAATGGCGTGTATGAAAGCTTGCTGCTGGCGCCCACCGCCGCTTCGGCCCAAGGCGCGTTCCAGCAACTGAGCGGGGAGGTTTACCCGGCGCTGGAAACCGCACTGGTCAATGACAGCCGCTACGTGCGCGAAGCCGTGGGCGAACGCCTGCGCAACGGTGAAATGGGCGCTGCCAGCCAAGCCATCGACAGCCGTGGCAACGTGTGGGTCAAGGCACTGGGGGCATGGGGCAAGACCGACAGCCGCAACGACACGGCGGGCTATACCACCTCCATCGGCGGCATGCTCGCCGGGGTGGACGGTGCCCTTGATGAGGCCACACGCATTGGCCTGGTGGCCGGCTACAGCGACACGTCGCTGAACATGGGCAGCGGTACCCACAGCCGCGCTTCGGTCGACAGCTACCATTTCGGCGCCTATGCCGGGCATGAAATCGGCGCCTGGCGCCTGAGTGGCGGCGCGACCTACAGCTGGCACCGCGCCGATGTCAAACGTGACCTGCAATACGGCGACGTCAGCGGCAAGCAAAAGGCCAAGGTCGATGCCCATAGCACCCAGGTGTTCACCGAAGCTGCGTACCGCATCAACCTGCAGCCGCTGGCCCTGGAGCCGTTCGCCAACCTGGCCTACGTGCACCTGGCAACTGACAGCTTCAAAGAGAAGGGCGACGCCGCCGCGCTGAAAAGTGGCGACGACAGCCGTGACCTGGTGCTCAGCACCCTGGGTATGCGCGCCTTGAAGACCTTCAATATCAACGACCACCAGCAACTGGAAGTCTCCGGCACCCTGGGCTGGCAGCACAACCTAAGCAGCACCGATTCGGAGCAACACCTGGCGTTTGCCTCGGGCGGCCCTTCGTTCACGGTGGAAAGTGCGCCGATGGTGCGCGATGCGGCGTTGGTCGGGGCCCGGGTCAGCCTGGCATTGAGCAAGGATGCGCGGGTGAACTTCGACTACAACGGCCTGCTGGCCAGCAAAGAGAAGGTGCACGGCGTCGGCTTGAGCCTGGACTGGGCGTTCTAAAGCTTTGAAAAACCACTGTAGGAGCGAGCTTGCTCGCGAAAAACTCAAGTGCGCCGCGTTCCTTCAGGTAGAACGCGTCATCGTTGACGACCTTCGCGAGCAAGCTCGCTCCTACAGGTGGTAACAGATAACAGGTGTTTTGGCTTTCTCTACAAATCCAACAACAGAGAGGCACTACCAATGGGTATCTTTGACTATAAAAACCTCGGTACCGAGGACTCCAAGGCGTTGTTCGCCGATGCCATGGCGATCACGCTGTATTCCTACCACAACCTGGATAACGGCTTTGCCGTCGGCTACCAGAACAACGGCCTCGGCCTGGGGTTACCCGCCACCTTGGTCAGCGCGCTGATTGGCGGCAGCAACGCCCAAGGGGTCATCCCTGGCATCCCCTGGAACCCCGACTCGGAAAAAGCCGCCCTTGAGGCGGTGCAAGCAGCCGGCTGGACGCCTATCAGCGCCAGTACCTTAGGCTATAACGGCAAGGTCGATGAACGCGGCACCTTCTTTGGCGAAAAATTCGGCTACGGCACGGCGCAGGCCGAGGTGTTGGGCAAGTACGATGACGCGGGCAAGCTGCTGGAAGTCGGCATCAGTTTTCGCGGTACGTCGGGGCCTCGGGAAAGTGTGATCACCGACTCCATCGGCGATGTGATCAGCGACCTGCTCGCCGCCTTCGGGCCCAAGGATTATGCCAAGAACTACGCGGGCGAGGCCTTCGGTGGCTTGCTCAAGAACGTGGCGGACTACGCCACTGCCCAGGGCCTTGGCGGCAACGACGTCGTGGTCAGCGGCCACAGCCTGGGCGGCCTCGCGGTCAACAGCATGGCCGACTTGAGTGACAGCACCTGGTCGGGGTTCTATAAGGACTCCAACTACGTGGCCTACGCGTCGCCCACCCAGAGCGCCGGCGACAAGGTGCTTAACGTTGGCTACGAAAACGACCCGGTGTTCCGTGCCCTGGATGGCTCGTCATTCAACCTGTCGTCTCTGGGCGTGCACGACAAACCCCACGAATCGAGCACCGACAACATCGTCAGCTTCAACGACCACTACGCCTCATCCCTGTGGAACGTGCTGCCGTTTTCCATCGTTAACCTGCCCACCTGGGTCTCGCACTTGCCCACCGGTTACGGCGACGGCATGACCCGCATCCTCGATTCGGGCTTCTACGACCAGATGACCCGCGACTCCACGGTGATCGTCGCCAACCTGTCCGACCCGGCACGGGCCACCACTTGGGTGCAAGATCTCAACCGCAATGCCGAGGCGCACAAGGGCAATACCTTCATCATCGGCAGCGACGGCGACGACCTGATTAAAGGCGGCAGGGGCGCGGACTTTATCGAAGGCGGCAAGGGCAATGACACCATCCGCGACAGCAGCGGGCATAACACGTTTTTGTTCAGCGGGCAGTTTGGCAATGACCGGGTGATTGGCTATCAGGCGACGGACAAGCTGGTGTTCAACGACGTGGCGGGCAGCACCGATTACCGCGATCACGCCAAGGTGGTGGGCGGGGATACCGTCATTAGCTTTGGTACGGATTCGGTGACGCTGGTGGGTGTGAGCAGTCTGTCGGGGGAGGGGATAGTGATCAGCTGATATATTCGATGTGGGAGCAGGCAAGCCAGCTCCCACATTTGATGGGGTGTTGCTAGAGGATCACTTTTCCTTACGCACCGTGGCCACATCATCGGCCTTGATACGAATACGCTTGCCGGCAATATCGGTGAACTCGTAGAAGCCATCGGCCGTCTTGGCGTTGGGCGTGTCCTTGGTCAAATATTGCGTGCCGTTCTGCAAGGTCACTACGGTTTGCGTGGAGCAACCGGCCAATACCAGAAAAGTGAGTGCAACCAGTGGCAGACCCAAATTCTTCATGTTCATAACCCTTACCTTTAACCCTGAAAAGTCCCGCAGCGTCTGGCTGCGTGGCCATAAATATTACTTGATCAACCCCCTCATCAGATTGTTTTTTTGCAAAAAGTTGCAGGCGCCATTTATCTATTACTGATTGCAACAACCGTTTTGCCCCGGCACTCTGTATGCATAACCAGTATTTGATTGCTTTGCGCCATGGCCAACCCCCTCGAAGACCCCTTGTATTACCTGCATAACTTCCGCCAAGTGCTGGTGTGGTTGGGGCAACGCTATGCCGATTTGCTCGATGCGCACGAACAGCATTTCATTCAGCACTTTGACAGGTTGCCCCAGGCGTCCCAGGCGTTGTTGGTGCGGATGGTGATGCGCAAGGGCGTGCATTTTCGCGCCGCCAAGCTCCATTACCTGGAAATCGGTTGCCCTCATGCGGCGGCGGGGCCTTTGCGTGAGTTGGGATGGGTGGAGGATCGAAGCCCGCTGCCGTTTGCGACCCTGTTTGCGCTGCTGCAAAAAAGTGAACTGCTCGGCGCCTTCAAACCCTGGATCGATCAACCCAAGGGCAACAAGGCCGATTGGCTTGAACCCTTGGCCGCGCAATTTACCGAACCGCGCAGCTTTGCCCAGTGGTGCCCCGACGTGGACGATGTGCTCTATAGCCTGACCGTGATGGAGTTGTGTGATCGCCTGCGCCTGATGTTCTTCGGCAACCTGCACCAGGACTGGTCGGAGTTCGTGTTGGCAGACCTCGGCATCTACACCTATGAAAAAGTCGAGTTCTGCGCCGAGTCTCGCGGCTTACGCAGCCGTGACGATGTGCACGGGTTTCTGTTCCTGCACCAGTGCCAGCAAGCCTTTGAAGCCGGTGAGGCATTGGATACGGTGCTGGCGCAGGTCGCCACGCTGTGTACCGATAACCCCTGGCTGGAAAAGCGCCGCGCCAAGCTGCTGTTCCAGATCGGCCAGTATTGCGAACGTTGCGCCGAGCTGGCACTGGCCGAACAGATCTACCGCAATTGCTCCCATCCCGGAGCGCGGGCGCGGCTGATTCGCGTACTGGAGCGTCAGGAGGATTACGCCCAAGCCATGGCCCTGGCGAGCGAGGCGCAACAGGCCCCACACAGCGCAGCGGAACAACAACACCTGCTGCGCGTCGTGCCGCGCCTGCGTCGCAAACTTGGCGGGCCGGCGCTGCCCAGGGCCAAGCCCCAATCGGTGGCGCGCCTGGACCTGGCGCTGGTGCAGGAACCGCTGCTGTCGGTGGAATCCTGTGTGCTGGCGCACCTGAGTGAACCGGATGCGCCGGTGCATTACGTCGAGAATGGCCTGATCAATTCGCTGTTTGGCTTGCTGTGCTGGGAGGCTATTTTCGCACCGCTGCCAGGGGCGTTCTTCCACCCGTTCCAGCGCGGGCCGGCGGACTTGCACAGCGAGGACTTTTATCAGCGCCGTGAAGCCTTGTTTGCCGCGTGTTTTGCGCAACTGGAAGACGGTCGCTACAAGGCCAGCATCCGCCAACGCTACGTGGACAAATGGGGCATTCAGTCGCCGTTCGTGTTCTGGAACCTGCTCAGCGAAGAGTTGCTGGAGCAAGCCCTGGCCTGCCTGCCCGCCGAGCACTTGCGCCATTGGTTCACGCGCCTGTTGCAGGATATCCGTGCCAATCGGGCCGGGATGCCGGACCTCATCCAGTTCTGGCCGGCGCAAAATACCTATCGCATGATCGAGGTCAAGGGCCCCGGCGACCGCCTGCAAGACAACCAGTTGCGTTGGCTGGCATTCTGCGGCGAATACCAGATGCCGGTCACTGTTTGCTACGTGCGCTGGGCAGAGCAACCCGCTTGAGTTACAGCGTGGCCGTGCGGGCGCTGTGTGAGTTCACCGCTAAGGTCGGCGACCTCGACCTGCGCTTTACGCCGTCGCCCAGCGCCCAGGAAGGCATCGTCGGCCATCGTACGGTGGCGTCCCGGCGCAGTGCGCATTATCAGCATGAGGTTGCCCTTGAGGGCGACTTCCAGGAGCTCAAGGTGCGGGGCAGGGCGGACGGCTACGACCCGGACGCCAACCGCCTGGAAGAAGTCAAGACCTACCGTGGCGACCTCAGCGCCCAGCCCGCCAACCATCGGCAACTGCACTGGGCCCAGGTCAAGGTGTATGGCTGGCTGATGTGCCAGAAACTCGGGCTCGATCACATTGACCTTGCGCTGGTGTACTTCGACATCGTCGGCGAAGGCGAAACCGTGCTGAACCAGCGGTTCGATGCACCCGACCTTGAGCAGTTCTTCAATCAGCAATGCGCGCTGTTCCTGGACTGGGCCCGGCAGGAGATGCAGCATCGCGACGCACGCAACGCCGCTGCGCAGAGCCTGGCATTCCCCCATGCCGACTTCCGTACCGGGCAACGCGACCTGGCCGAGTCGGTCTACAAAGCGGTGAGTACGGGCCGGTGCCTGATGGCCCAGGCGCCCACTGGCATTGGCAAGACCATCGGCACCATTTTCCCGCTGCTCAAGGCCCTGGCGCCGCAGCAACTGGACAAGTTGTTCTTCCTCACCGCCAAGACGCCCGGGCGCAAGCTGGCGCTGGATGCCGCCCAGGTGCTGTACGACAGCAGCCCCGCGCTGTCACTGCGCGTGCTTGAGCTGGTGGCACGGGACAAGGCGTGCGAACACCTGGACAAAGCCTGCCACGGTGATTCCTGCCCATTGGCCAAGGGTTTTTACGACCGCCTGCCTGCCGCCCGCGAGGCCGCGTCCAAGGTTCGCCTGCTCGACCAGAGCAGCCTGCGCAATGTGGCGCTGGTCCATGAGGTGTGCCCGTACTACCTGAGCCAGGAAATGGCGCGCTGGAGCGACCTGATCGTCGCCGACTACAACTATTATTTCGACTTTGGCGCCATGCTGTTCGGCCTCGCCCAGCTCAACCAATGGCGCGTCGCGGTGCTGGTGGACGAGGCGCACAACCTGGTCGAACGGGCACGCTCGATGTACAGCGCCAGCCTGGACCAGTACAGCCTCAAGACCTTGCGCGATAGCGCGCCTGAGACACTGAAGAAACCCTTGCAACGCTTGAACCGCGAGTGGAATGCGTTGCACAAGGACCAACTCGCGCCGTATCAGGCATACGCGGCCAAACCGGAGAAACTGCTCCAGGCCCTGAGCCTGTGCACCAGCGCCATGGGCGACTACTTCAACGACCACCCCGAAGCCCTCAACGGTGACTTGCAAGCCTTCTACTTCGACGCGCTGCAATGGGCCAAAGTGGCCGAGCTGTTCAATGAGCACTTTATCTTCGATATCACCAAGCGCTCGTTCAGCGGCAAGCGCAGCAGCTCGACGCTGTGCCTGCGCAACGTGGTGCCGGCCGAGTTCGTCCGGCCCAGGCTGACTGCCGCACGCAGCTGCGTGCTGTTTTCTGCGACCCTGAGCCCGCGCCATTATTACGCGGATTTGCTGGGCCTGCCGGCGGATACGGCCTGGGTTGATGTGGCGTCACCGTTCAAGGCCGAGCAATTACAGGTCAGCATCGTTGACCGCATCTCTACGCGGTTTGTGCATCGCCAGGCGTCGCTGGAACCCATTGTGGAACTGCTCGCTCGGCAATTCGCCGCGCAACCGGGTAACTACCTGGCGTTTTTCTCAAGCTTCGATTACCTGCAACAGGTGGCCCAGTTAATGGCCGAACGGCACCCGCAGATTGAGTTGTGGTTGCAGGCGCGGGGCATGGCCGAGGCCGAGCGCCAAGCCTTTTTGGACCAGTTCACCCACCACAGCCAGGGCATTGGCTTTGCGGTGCTGGGCGGTGCGTTTGGCGAAGGTATCGACCTGCCCGGAGCGCGCCTGATCGGTGCCTTTATCGCCACCCTGGGTTTGCCGCAGCTCAACCCGGTGAATGAACAGATCAAGGCACGTATGGGCGCGGTCTTCGGCGCGGGGTATGACTACACCTACCTGTATCCCGGTATTCAGAAAGTGGTGCAGGCAGCGGGGAGGGTGATCCGCAGCCAGCAGGATCGTGGGGTGGTAATGCTGATCGACGACCGCTTTGGCGAGTCGCGGGTACGCCAGTTGCTCCCGCGCTGGTGGGCGATCAACCCCCTGTAGGAGCGAGCTTGCTCGCGAAGAACTCACCGGCACCGCGTTTATTCAGGAAGCCCGCGTTATCGTTGACGTTTTTCGCGAGCAAGCTCGCTCCTACACCACTTCCAGGTAGGAGCTTTGTATCTCCCGCGCCAACTCACGCACGGTGTCGATGAATTCTGTCAGCCGAGTGTGCAGCCCATCTTCCAGAATCTCATCAATTCCGGTGTACCGCAGCCGCGCCTCGAACTCCGCCGCCAGGCGTTGCGCTGTGCGCCCATAACTGCCGGGCAGGTCGGCCAGGATGTGGCTCAACTCCTCGATGCAGGCATGCAGCGAACGTGGCACATCGCTGCGCAACAGCAGCAACTCGGATACCGAGCGTGCATTCAAGGCATTCGGATACAGCTCGGTATACGCCTCGAACGACGACAACGCACGCAGCAGGGCGCTCCACTGGTAATAACCGCGTGCCGACAGGTCGCTGACTTCTTCGGACTCTTCGCCAAACATCTCATAGCGCGCGTCCAACAGGCGCAAGGTGTTGTCCGCACGTTCGACAAAGGTGCCCAGGCGAATGAAGCGGTAGGCGTCATTGCGCATGATGGTGCCCGAGGTTGCGCCACGAAACAGGTGCGAGCGCTGCTTGACCCAATCACAGAAGTGGCTGATGCCGTGTCGCGCCAGGCCACCGGCGGCGATGCTGCGCATTTCCAGCCAGGTGGCATTGAGGTTTTCCCACATGTCGGCGGTAATGCGCCCGCGTACCGCATGGGCATTGCCTCGGGCGGCGCGCAGGCAGTTGTAGATGCTGGCCGGGTTTTCTTCGTCGAGGGCGAAGAAGTGCAGCATGCGCTCGGCATCCAGGGTTTGGTGCCGTTCCAGGTAGCTGTCCAGGGTGCCGCTGCTGAGCAACGACATCGCCAGTTCATCCAGGCCATCACTGCGCCCGGCCTGGGGCATCAAGGACAGCGAATAGCTGACTTCCAGCATGCGTGCCAGGTTCTCGGCGCGTTCCAGGTAGCGCGACATCCAATACAGATCTGCAGCCGTTCTACTCAGCATACTCAGCCCTCCACCACCCAGGTGTCCTTGGTTCCGCCGCCTTGCGACGAGTTGACGACCAGCGAGCCTTCCTTCAGCGCAACGCGGGTCAAGCCACCGGGCACCAGGCGGGTTTCCTTGCCCGAGAGCACGAAGGGCCGCAGGTCGATGTGCCGGGGCGCGATGCCGTTTTCGACAAAGGTCGGGCAGGTGGACAGGCTCAGGGTCGGTTGGGCGATATACGCATGGGGGCGGGCCTTGATGCGCAGGCGGAAGTCCTCGATCTCGGCGGCCGTCGACGCCGGGCCCACCAGCATGCCGTAGCCGCCGGAGCCCTGGGTTTCCTTGACCACCAATTGCTCAAGGTTGGCCAGCACATGGGACAGTTCATCGGGCTTGCGGCATTGGAAGGTCGGCACGTTCTGCAGGATCGGTTCCTCGTCCAGGTAGAAGCGGATCATCGCCGGAACATAGGGGTAGATCGACTTGTCGTCAGCCACCCCGGTGCCGATGGCGTTGGCCAGCACCACATTGCCGGCGCAGTAAGCCGCCACCAGCCCGGGCACGCCGAGCATCGACTCGGGGTTGAACGCCTGGGGGTCGAGGAAAGCGTCGTCGATGCGCCGGTAGATCACGTCCACGGCCTTAGGGCCGTCGGTGGTGCGCATGAACACCTTGAGGTCCTGCACGAACAGATCGGCGCCTTCCACCAGTTCCACGCCCATTTCCCGGGCAAGGAACGCGTGTTCGAAGAAGGCGCTGTTGAAGCGTCCGGGGGTCAGGACGACCGCGTTGGGGTTGTCCAGGCGGCTGGAACTCTTCAAGGTCTTGAGCAGCAGGTTAGGGTAATGATCCACCGGCGCAATGCGCTGCTTGGCGAACACTTCCGGGAACAGGCGCATCATCATCTTGCGGTCTTCGAGCATGTAGCTCACGCCGCTGGGAGTGCGCAGGTTGTCTTCCAGCACGTAGTAGGTACCGTCGCCGTCGCGCACCAGGTCGACGCCGGAGATGTGCGAGTAGATGCCACGGTGCAGGTCAAGACCGACCATGGCTTTCTGATAGCCCTCATTGCCCAGGACCTGGTCGGCGGGAATGATCCCGGCCTTGATGATGCGCTGGTCGTGGTAGATGTCGGCGAGGAACATGTTCAATGCATTGACCCGCTGGATGCAGCCGCGCTCGATCAGGCTCCATTCAGTGGCGGGGATGCTGCGGGGAATGATGTCGAAGGGAATCAGGCGTTCGGTGTCTTGCTCGTCGCCATACAGGGTGAAGGTGATCCCGGCGCGGTGGAACAGCAGGTCCGCTTCACGGCGACGCTGGGCCAGCAGTTCCGGCGGCGTATTGGCCAGCCAGCGAGAGAAGTCCTGATAGTGCGCACGGCATACGCCGTTTGCGTCATTCATTTCATCAAAGAAAGATCGAGCCATTCCAGTACCTTGTCAGTGCCCAGTGTGGCTTGGGGTGGCACTGCCGCTTAAAAAACGCATGTTTTTATGAGCCCGTGGCTGAAGGTGCCAACAGACCTGGTCCTTACTTTCTTATGGGGGCGGCTCTGGGTCGGGGGGTAACGCATGCTCCTGTTTTCGGGGTGGTGAATGGATAAAGCAATGCCTGTGCCGGAATGCCTTTAATCCCCTGTAGGAGCGAGCTTGCTCGCGAAAAACTCACCGGCAGCGCGTTTAATCAGGCAGCCCGCGTTAGCGTTGACGTTTTTCGCGAGCAAGCTCGCTCCTACAGAGGGCGGCGGTCGCCCTGAATTGGTGCACTAACCTACTTGAACTTCACAAGGCCCCGATTCTTCTAAGGAGTTTCGTCACCTTGTGGAGCACCGTCGTGTCCAGAATCATCTCACCCCACACTCCGGAAGCGGCCCTGAACGACCACAGCGAACACAACGCAAAGATTTTCGGCTCGCCCAAGGACCGCCTCGACTTTTACCGGCGCGAGATCCAGTACGAAACCAGCATCCTGGCCAACCGCACCGACGCCTACCTGACTGCGCAATCCTTCTTGGTGATTGCCTTTGTCTCCGGCATGGGCAACCTCAACCCGGAATGGGGCAAGCTGTTCACGCTGGTGGTGCCGATCTTCCTGGTTGCGCTGGGTATTCTCAGTTCGCTGAATGCCTGGCCAGGTATCCGTGCGGCGTATGAAATCATCGACCACTGGCACTACAAGCAAAGCGAATTGCTGCGCAGCGAGCCGGTGATGGGCATGGCCTACGATGAATCGCCGCTGTTTTCCGAGGTGGAGTCGAGCCACAAGGGCTATCGCAAGTCGCTGTTGTTTTCCATGCGTGCGCCATGGCTGTTCATGGTGTTCTGGCTGGTGTTGGGCATCTATGCGTTCTATATCCAAGTGGACAACCCGCTGCGCTGAGCAAGCGAACGGAACTTCAGCCGTGGCCATGACGCCTTACCTCTATGCGGTACAGATTTTTCACCGGCCTGCAAAGAGGTGCCTCATGACCCAACCTAACGATCCACAGACTAACAATCGCAACGACCCCGCGATCGACGGCGGCGAGCCTGCCCCTGGCACCGCCGCCGATGCGCCCAAGGATCCAACGCCTGCGAAGGACCCAAAGGCCAAGGAAAACGACTACAGTCCAGACTTCAAGCCTGAGCGCGAGCACAAGCCTGAAACCGATGCCGACATCGATACCCAAGGCGGTTAGAGGAGAAGCTCATGTCAAAAGAACTGGACGAAGAACTCAACGATCCCGGCAACGAGGACCCGGGTTCGCTGATGGACGATGCCGAAGTGCCGCTGAACGACCTGGATGAAGCGGCGGACGTCGGCAATACTGAAAATCAGGACTGATCCGGCGGCGGGCCCGAGGGGTTACTGAGCTTGAAGTAGACGTCTTCCTCGGCCCCGCCGTCCAGCGACAGCTCCTGGCCCACGACGCGGTTATCGATCAGCGTCTGCGCCTGGTCGCGGCTGATATTGACCACGGTGCTGCGCTTGCCGGTGATCACATACACCACATCCACTCCATGCTCGGCCAAGGCTGCCAGGTAGTCGGCATGGGGCAGGTCTTCGCCCAGTTCATATTGACGTTGCTCGCGTGTGGTCACGCCGCCTGCCTGCGCCAGGTATTGCTGCGAATATCCCAGGCGTTGGCGTTCCTCAAGCAATCGTTGGGCGATCTTTTTCATTGGCTGACTCGTACTGTGGGGCCTGACTGTTTGAAACCCCGGCGCGGTGCAGGATTCAATTTTTTTGCGCAGCCTGACGCTCATACCACGCCAGCATCGGCTGGGTACTCAGGCCATGCACCAGGATGCTCAACGCGATGACCGACAGCGTCAGGTTGACCGCCACCTCGCTGCTGGTGCCCACCAGCCCATGGTTGAGCGCATAGAACAGGTAGTAAATGCTGCCGATACCACGAATGCCGAACCAACTGACCAGGCTGCGTTGCCGCCGGTCCAGCAGGCGGCCCCACGGCATGGCGAATACGCTGGCGGGGCGAATGACACAGAACAGCAGCGGCGCTACCGCCAACGCGGCCCACTCCCAGTGGCTGATCAGCACGATGCCCAACACCGTCACCAGGAACACTTCCATGGCCCTCTCCACCAGGCTGCCGAAGGCCAGCATATCGCCCATCATCACGCCTGCCGCGATCTGGGTGTCTTTCAGGTGGCTGACGTCGCCATGCAAGGCTTGCTCAGGTTCGATTTCAAGGTGGCCCACCACCGGTTGCGCCAGGTGCTCGGCGGGTGTCTGGGCATTACCGGTGGACTTCACCTCGGCCTGACGCAACCCCAGGCCCGCCGCGAATACCGACAGGAAGCCATAACCGCCCACGGCTTCGGCGCTCACATAGGCGAGGGCGATCAATGCCAGCGTCAGGTAATCATTGGGCGACAGGGTGCTGTCGGCATTGATAAGCCTCAGGCGCAACGTCACGCGGCCGATACCTCGTCCCATCCAGTAGCCGATCAATAGCCCGACCGGCACCGCCCACACCAGGTTTTTCAGCACCCAACCGCCGACCCAGTCGCCATCGAAGCCGCCGTGTTGCATGAACAGCAGGCCGAAGATTACAAACGGAAAGGCGCTGCCATCGTTCAGCCCCGCTTCGCCGGACAGGCCGAAGCGCAGCGCGTCGTAGTCCTGGGCATTGTTGACCTGAACCAGGCCCGCCAGCACCGGGTCGGTCGGCGCCAAAATCGCGCCCACCAGCAATGACACGCCCCACGACAGATCCAGCAGGTAATGCAGCAACAGCCCGGTACCGAGGATGGTCTGCAGCATGACCGGGCCGGCCAGGCCGAAGGCGATGCGCCAGGTGCGATGCTTGAGCGGCAGACGCAGTTTCAAACCGCTGACAAACAGCGAAAACAGCACCGCCACTTCGGTCAGATGCTCCATCCAGCGCGCCGAACCCTTGATGTCCAGATGCAGGAGGTCCACACCCAGGGGGCCGATGGCGATACCCAGCAACAGGCACACCGCCGAGGTGGTGACTGGCATCCAGCGCAGGTAGGAGGAGGTGAGGGCGAGCGTGAGCAGCACGGCGCCCAATACGGCCAACCATAGAATGAAAGTCATTGTGCGTGCACTCGGCCGTGGTTCATTCAGGTTGGAGGGCCGTGGCCAAGTGCGGGTTCAAACAATCAACGGCTTGAAGTGGCAATCTGTGAGAGCGGGCTTGCTCGCGAATGCGGTATACCTTTCAACATAGTCGATGACTGACACCCTGTATTCGCGAGCAAGCCCGCTCCCACATAGGACTATGTTTGGCCATGACACGCCCTTGGCATGGCACCTTAGCGATCCCCCAGCGGTGGCAAGCGCCGTTTCACCGGGGTTTTCTTCACAATCGCAGTATTGGTTTCGGCATACCCATTGATCCGGTCCAGCAGGCTGTCCAACTGATCCATGGTGCGCACATGCAGGCGGGCGATGAAGCAGTCCTCGCCGGTGACCTTGTCGCACTCGGTGAACTCGGGGATCGCCTGGATCTGGCGCTCCACTTCCTGCAATTTTCCGGGCAGAGGGCGGATGCGCACGATGGCTTGCAGCAGGTAGCCGAAATGCTTGGGGTCGATGTCGACGGTGTAGTGGGTCAGCACGCCGCGTTCTTCCAGGCGCCGCAGGCGTTCGCTGACGCTGGGCGAGGACAGCCCGGTGATGCCTGCCAGGGCTTTGAGGGACAGCCGCGAGTCGTCCATCAAGGCGGCGATCAATTGCTGGTCGATGGTGTCGATCATGGTCTGTGCCTAATAAGAAAAGGTAATTTCGGGGTTTTGCCTTTTTTAGACGCTGTAGCCGTCGCGGACAGATTGCCATACTGGAGCCTCACTTGAGGAGCCTCAATCATGGATTCATCCCTCCGTCGCGGGTCGTGGGAAATGGTCGCCGCCATGCTGATCTCGGGCAGCATTGGCTGGTTTGTGCTGGTGTCTGGCGTGTCGGTGATCGAGGTGGTGTTCTGGCGCTGTGTGATCGGCGCGCTGACACTGGTACTGGTGTGCGCCTGGCTGGGTTACCTGCGTGTAGACCTGCTCAGCCGGGCGAAACTGGGGCTGGCCGTGCTCAGCGGCGTGGCCATTGTCGGCAACTGGCTGCTGCTGTTTGAATCCTATTCCCGGGCATCCATCGCTATCAGCACCGCGGTGTACAACGTGCAGCCGTTTATGTTGGTGATGCTGGCGGCGGTGTTTCTCGGTGAAAAGATCACCGTGCAGAAACTCGCGTGGTTGAGCGTGGCGTTCCTGGGCATGTTGGCGATTGTCACCGCCCATGGCGAGCAAACGGGTGGCGGTGATTATCTGGTAGGCATCGCGCTGGCCCTGGGGGCGGCATTTTTGTATGCGATCGCTGCGCTGATCATCAAGCGCCTCAAGGAAATACCGCCGCATTTGATGGCGTTGATCCAGGTGGCCACTGGTGCGGTACTTCTGGCGCCGCTGGTGCCTTGGAATGGCCTGCCGGCCTCCACCACGACGTGGGCTGCCTTGGTCACCTTGGGGATGGTGCACACGGGTTTGATGTATGTACTGCTGTATGGCGCGATCCAGAAACTGCCGACCGCCATTACCGGCGCACTGTCGTTCATCTACCCGATTGCGGCGATCTTTGTGGATTGGATTGCGTTTGGGCATCGCCTGGGGTGGCTGCAATGGCTGGGTGTGGCGGCGATTCTGCTGGCAGCGGCGGGGTTGCAGCGGGGCTGGTGGTGGCCCCGCAACCTGCGTAGGAGCGAGCTTGCTCGCGAAGAAGGCTAACGATGACGCAGCGCATCGGGTTAAAACGCGGCGTTCTCTGGTTTTTCGCGAGCAAGCTCGCTCCTACAAAGGCGGTCAGTGCGTGCCTTGGTAGATAAGGTTTTCCGGGTTGAAATGCTCCACCGCGCTGCCAGGCTGCGGCAGGCCGAGGATATGCCCCTTGATCTTGCCCACCACGTGCATCTCGCAGGGTTTGCAGTCGAACTTCAGGGTCAGCACTTCGTCGCCGTGGATCAACTGCATCGGCGCCACCTTGGTCTTCACCCCGGTCACACCCTTGGCTTGTTTAGGGCAGAGGTTGAACGAGAAACGCAGGCAGTGCTTGGTGATCATCACCGGCACTTCGCCGGTTTCTTCGTGGGCTTCGAAGGCCGCGTCGATCAGCTTCACACCGTGACGGTGGTAGAAGTCCCGGGCCTTCTGGTTGTAGACGTTGGCCAGGAACGACAGGTGCGCCTCAGGGTAAACCGGCGGCGGCGAAGTTTCAGCCTTGCGCCCGCCCCGTGGGTGCGCGGCGACGCGTGCGGCAGTCAGCGCTTCGATCACTTCACGGCGCAAGGCCTTGAGCTGCGAGTTGGGGATGAAGAACGCCTGCGGCGCATCCAGCTCGATGCGGGTGGCATGGTATTCGGTGGTGCCCAGCTGGCCGAGCAGGTCGCGCAGGGTGTCCAACGCCTGTTCCGGCTTGTTGGCCACGCCAAACGGGCCGGGCAGGGTGACGCCGGCGCTGATGCCTTCTTCGCTGGTCGCGGTGATTTGCAGCTGCTCTTCACGCAGGCGCGCGACCCATGACAAGCCGATGCGGCGCTCGGCCGAGGTCTTGAGCAGGGCCTGTTGCCAGTTGTGGTCCAGGTTGCGATTGAGCGGGTGATGCGGGCGCAGTTGATGCAGGCCGGCCGGCATTTCGTTGGGCTCGACGCGGTAGCGGTAGCGCTTCTCACCGTCTTCCTCGAACTCACCCTTGGGCTCAGCGATGTTGGCGCGAAAGCCCACCACTTCACGCTTGATCAGCACATTCAGGCCGTCGCCGTTGGACAGTGGCTCATGGGTGATCACCTGCAAGTCGCGCTTGCCGGCTTTTTCCACGGTGCCCACGGGCAGGCCGGTGAAGGTCGGGGTGTCAAAGGCGCCGATGTCGATCTTGCGGTCGCTGACAAAGTAATCGGTGCTGCCACGGTGGAAGGTTTTTTCCGGGTCGGGCAGGAAGAAGTGCGCGGTACGGCCGCTGGACGCGCGGGCCAGGTCCGGGCGGTCTTCGAGGATCTCGTCGAGGCGCTGGCGGTAGTAGGCGGTGATGTTCTTCACATAGCCCATGTCCTTGTAGCGGCCTTCGATCTTGAACGAACGCACGCCCGCTTCGACCAAGGCGCGCAGGTTGGCGCTCTGGTTGTTGTCTTTCATCGACAACAGGTGCTTTTCAAAAGCAACCACGCGGCCTTGGTCATCTTTCAAGGTGTACGGCAGGCGGCAGGCCTGGGAGCAGTCGCCACGGTTGGCGCTGCGGCCATTTTGGGCGTGGGAGATATTGCACTGCCCGGAGAATGCCACGCACAGGGCGCCGTGGATAAAGAACTCAATGGCGGCATCGGTCTCGTCGGCAATGGCGCGGATCTCTTGCAGGTTCAACTCGCGGGCCAGTACCAACTGCGAGAAACCGGCCTGGTCGAGAAACCTGGCCCGGCCCAGGGTGCGGATGTCGGTCTGGGTGCTGGCGTGCAGCTCGATCGGCGGAATATCCAGCTCCATCACGCCCAGGTCTTGCACGATCAACGCATCGACACCGGCATCGTAGAGCTGATGGATCAGCTTGCGCGCGGGCTCCAGCTCGTTGTCATGCAGAATGGTGTTGATGGTGGTGAAGACGCGGGCGTGGTAACGGCGGGCGAACTCCACCAGCTGAGCGATATCGCTCACCTCGTTACACGCATTATGGCGGGCGCCGAAGCTCGGCCCGCCGATATAAACGGCGTCGGCGCCGTGCAGGATAGCCTCGCGCGCAATGGCGACATCGCGGGCAGGGCTGAGCAATTCCAGGTGATGCTTGGGCAAGGACATAGTTTTTTTAGTCAGGCTTGTCACGGTTGAGGCGCGCATTGTAGCCGTGAAATGCCTGGGCGGCATCTACCGCAGGGCTGTCGGGCCTAATGCAAGTCTATTAAGCGAACGCGATGCTCAACGCAACGAAGACCGAATGTGGGAGCTGGCTTGCCTGCGATAGCCATAGGTATCTACACAATTTTGGTGCGACGCTGAACCTGTGGCGAGGGAGCTTGCTCCCGTGACGGCCTGACAGCCGACGCTGTTCTAACTAACGCACCGCTATCCAAGTGTGGGAGCGGGCTTGCTCGCGAAGGCGGCCTGGCAGTCAACACAGTTGGATGGGGTGTATATCCATTCCTGCGGTAACGGCCACTTAGGGTTCCGCTTTTACAGCGGGTCACTTTTGGAAAAGAGCCCCAAAAGT
>NZ_QODJ01000055.1:0-41095 GCF_009935965.1 Pseudomonas sp. L13 | reverse complement strand
CATGAACAGATCCCCACGCCGTCCGCCGAAACTGATGTGCTGTTCCAGTACGCCCGCTGGTTGCAGAAGAACAACCAGCTCAAGCAGGACAAAAGCGTCGATGCCGAAATCGAGCGGCTGTATCGCATCGCAGCCGAAAACGGTCATTACAAGGCCAATATCAACTTGCAGAACGGCGCCATGCGCGGCAACTTCACGCTCAGTGGCGAAACCTACCTGCGTATGAGCCAGCAACTGATCGACGCGGGCGTAGCGACAGGCTATTACTTCGTGGGGGTCTTTTTGCAGCAGGGAGCCGCGGGCCTGAAACAGGATCCGGACATGGCGCTGCGCTACTACCGCAAGGCTGCCGATCAGGGTAGCGCACAAGCCCAGTACTATGTCGGCGGCAAACTTGAGCCGAGTGATATTGCCCCGGACATTGCGCTCCAAATGTATCGTTGTGCCGCCGACCAGGGGAACGGGGAGGCGGCTACAGCCCTCGGTATTAATTTGTCGATAAAGGGGAGTTACAGAGAGGCGCTTGAAGCATTCCAACTCGGTGTGGCGGCTGGTAATGAGTCTTCAACTTCCTTCTTAGAACATGGCTTTCGTGATCCAAAACCGGATGATCGCTTGTACTTCCTAGGTCAACAGGAAGACCTGGAACGCGCTGATCGTTATGAGAAAGTTGGCAAAGTACTGGGTGATTATTCCTACGCCAACCCCAAAGTCCCCGAAATCAATGAAATCCTCCCCCTACCACCGGCCAAACTGCCGGCCTGGGACGGCAAGCTGCAATGGGTCGAAGCGCGCCTGGCCAACGTCCCGCCACCCAAGCCCTCCGAAGCCTTGATTGAGCAACTGGCCAAGGACTGAAAAGGGGACGGATTTATTTCTAGAAAATAAATCTGTCTCCATTTCGTCCGAGAGGCTGGCCGCGCCGTTTCAGTGCTTGCGTCCCCCTCTTGTCATGCGCTGCAGTACCTGAGCATCGCCCTGCCAATAGTGCACGATGACTGCCCCGACATGCCCCAGGATAAGCACCAGCATTGTCCAACCCAGCAAACTATGAAAGTTGCTGCCCAGGTCAACCATCCACTGGATTTTTTCCCCCTCGAACCCGTCCATGACCGGTACGCCAAACGCAGAAAAAGCCCGGCCGGATCCGTACTGGCGAATCATCCCGATAAGCGGGATCAGGAACATCAGTGCGTACAGCATCCCATGCCCGGTGGCGGCGACACGGCTTATGCTCGGTGGGCGGCGGTGTCGGCTCAGCAGACTCCAGCCGGCACGTAGGACTAGCAGTATCAGCAATAACAGCCCCACGGGCTTGTGAAAGGGCCACAACCATTTATCCAGCGTAGAGTCCGACGCCAGGTAGTGAGTTATGGCTGAGCAATAGATCCACGCAAATAACAAGAACATCAGCCAATGCACTGCGCGACTTACCGAGTCGTAGTGTTCATGTGGCTGAAGAGGGGGGGCGCAAGTCGTCATTGTTCTGTCCTTCTGGCGAGTCGCATCGCGTTCTTTTTTTAAGCGCATTGAAGCGCTGTTTGATGAAAAGTGGCCAGAGTGAGTCTGGCGGCGACCCGATCATATACAACGAGACACCGGCAGCGGCTGTGTCGAAACATAAAGAAAAGATGCATCCTGCAAATGATGATCTGAAGGCCCAAGTGCATGGGAGTAGTCTGTTCAAATCCACCGATCATTTTCGGCCGTACGCTCCCCACCTTCGTGCCCGGTGTTCAATACGCCCCGTGGCTCAATCATCATCAGCTTGGCTTCGCCCTCGGCCGCCGTCCTGTGCTCAATGCCGCGTGGCACCACATACAGCTCACCCGGTTTCACATACACCGGGCCGCCCGGCAGGTCGATACGCAACGTGCCCTCAAGCACCAGAAAAGCCTCATCGGTTTCCGGGTGCGAGTGCCAAATGAATTCGCCTTCGATGCGCACCACCTTGAACTGGTAGTCGTTCATTTCGGCGACCACCCTTGGGCTCCATTGCTGGTCGATGAGCGAGGCTTTGTGCGCGAGGTTTACAGGCTGTGCTTGAGTCATGCGGGATCTTCCTGTCGATGAGAAGGCCAGACTATCCAAGCAAGCGGTCATAGGCTTGTACGATCCTGCAACCCCTCCATTCGCACGCCCCCCGCATTCCCCACGGGAATGCAGCACATAAAATTAATGCATTTTTCTTACTGCCACGGTTAACGTAATTTGCGTCAAGGCCACGGAGAACCGCCTTGAACTCATCCTCACCCAACCCTGCTGACAAATTCGATACCTCAAGAGCCAACGAGTACGCACGACAAAGCCGTATCGCGCTGGCGGGCTATGACGCGTGCCAGGATCTGGCAGCCTGCATGCTTGCGGCGAGCCTTGGCGATGCCCCTTCGGCCAAGGTACTTGTGGTCGGCGCTGGCGGTACGGCGCAGGAGATCATCGCCATGGCCAGCCTTGAACCGGGCTGGCGCTTCATGGCCGTTGATCCCTCCCAGCCGATGTTGGACGCGGCAAGGCAGCAGTTGGAAGCCAACCACTTGCTTGATAGAACCACCCTGCATCTCGGGCAGCTCGAAGACCTGCCAGCAGACGCATCATACGACGCCGCCACCTTGATCGGTGTGCTCCACCATCTGGAGGGTGATGACGCCAAGGCCCGGATGCTGCAATCGATTCGGGCGCACCTGAAACCGGGGGCGCCGCTGATCGTCGCGGGCAATCACTATGCCTATGCCAGCCAGCCGTTGCTGCTGGCGGCGTGGGGCCAACGGTGGCGTCAGCACGGAGCCACCCCGGACGAAGTGAAGGCCAAGCTCGGCAAAATCCTTCAAGGCGCTGACCCGCCCCATTCTGAGGCCGCGGTTCAGAAGCTGTTGCACGACGCCGGGTTTGGCGACGCGACGCGTTTCTTTAGCAGCCTTTTCTGGGGAGCCTGGTTGACGTGCAAAGCGGGGAAGTAAATGGCCAACTTCAGATCGCCCGTACATTGGTCAATCGTCGGCGCCAATCGCCGCCATGCTGGCGATGGCATTCTTCTTCGGAGTCGAAACTGACGCAACGGGCCATGTGCGTCACCTGCACGCCAGCGTCATCCAGCGCGGCGGCGGTCAGCTCGCGCATGCGTGCGTCGGCCCCGGTGGACAGGGCGTGCTCCTTGCTCGCACGGCTGTCGAACACCCAGATCACCCGCAGGCTTTGAGGGAAGGCGCGGTAGTCGACGGTGTGCGTCAGCCATTCGAAGCCCGAGATTTCAGCTTTCGCGATTTCGCAGGCGTCGGTCAGGGCTGCGATGAGGCGGCGTTCGATACGGGCGTGGTCGCGTGAGGCAGGTGGCATAAAGGAAGTCTGTGAGTCCTGGGAGTGGGTTGGGGCGTTAGACGATAGGCTGATCAGAGCATAGCTATCTACACAACTTCGGCACAACGCTAAATCTGTGGCGAGGGAGCTTGCTCCCGTGACGGCCTGACGGCCGATGCATATCCATCTGATGTTCCGAAATCTAAATGTGGGGGCTGGCTTGCCTGCGAAGACGGCCTACCAGCCGACGCCAATCTACCTGACACCCCACGATCAACTGTGGGAGCTGGCTTGCCTGCGATGGCGGCCTACCAGCCGACGCCAATCTACCTGACACCCCGCAATCAAACTGTGGGAGCGGGCTTGCTCGCGAAGGCGGCCTTATAGGCGACACAGCTATACCGAGTACATATCCATTCCTGCGGTAACGGCCACTTAGGGTTCCGCCCTGACGGCGGCTCACTTTCGAAAAGCGCGAAAGTAAGCAAAGCGCTCTTGCCCCACCACTCGGCACCTCGCCTAGGCTCGGTGTGCCCGAACACAGTCTTGAATCCGTGGGCCGCCGCCACGCGCCATCCATGGCGCGGGGCGGCTAACCCGGCGTCCTGCCGGGTTACCCACGAATTCAAGCCTGCGTTCGGCCAGCGTGGTTTAACGGGGCGCCTAAGATCAAAAGCAGATCAACAGCGACTCGCTTCGCATCGTGGTTACCGTTGAGCGCTACAGAGTTGTCTGGATACCTATGCTGATCAGAGCGGGCGCTATTGAAGCGCGGGACGCAACCGTTGCCACTCATTCCAGCAATCCTCGGCAACGATATCCGGGTAATCCCGTTCTTGTTCCATCGCCAACGCGGTGGAGAAGGTTACCGCAATGCAAGTGGCCTGGTCGCGGAGATCGCACACTTCGACTTCGCTGAGCGGGGCGCCTTTTTTCGATTCGGCGGCGGTCAGCACGGCAGCGAGGGCAGGGACAAAAACCAGGCAGAGGGGCTCGGTGGGCATTAGCTTTTTTTCTGAGTGGGGAGGGTGGGGCGCTTATTGTCCAGGGTTGATCAACGATCTCAACGTATGGTCCTCCCAGACGCCAGCAATTTTCAAATAGGCTCGCGCATGTCCCTCCTTCTCAAACCCCAGCGACTCCAGAAGGCGTTCACTTCGCACATTGCGGGGTAAATGATTGGCCATGATCCGGTGAAGACCCAACTGCTCAAAGCAATGACGGTTAGTGACCTGAAGTGTGCTTTTCATCAGGCCACGGCCCTGGGCAGATTCCGCCAACGAAAAGCCGAGATGACAGGCCTGAAAAACGCCCCTCACAATGTTCGTGTAGTTACACCGCGCTAGAACCTCTCCGCTCTCGGGTTCAAGCAAGAGGAAACACAGAGCGTTGCCAGCGTGCATATTGTTTACCTGCTGCTCGACCCTGGCCTTGGCGTTGCCAATGGTGAAGTATTCCTCGTCCCTGAGCGGCTCCCCGGGTTGCAGATGCCTGCGGTTGACGCGTTCGTAACGGCTGATGCTCTCGAAATCATCACGTGACAAAGGCCGAAGACAGTAGCCCTCAACGCAATACTCCATAAACCCCTCCAGATTTACCAATGGCCCCATCTGACTGCGTAGCCGCAAAGAATAGCGCCGCTGCGCGTAAAGCGACCCCTTTCAAGGCAAACAGGTCTACCATGCCAGCCCCGGCAGTGGTTCCACTCGCTTCCGAACTCATTTTTTCAAGGTAGCGATAATGTCCATCGACCAAATCTCCCTCCCCAAAGGCGTCGGCCCTCACGCCGCCAAGCTGCTTGACGCTATTACTGGCGCCTCCACCCATGAAGAACTTAACCGTGCTGGCGGTAAAGCCGAGGGTTTTGTGCTGGGTTTGGAGTCCACCAAGGCGATCAAAAGCCAAATTGCAGAGTCGTTGTATGTGGCGTATGACGACGCGGCGAGCAATCGGGCTAGTGAACTGAAGGGCTAGTGCACGTCAGCCCATGGTTGCGGAATGAGCGCCAATCGCCGGAATAGGCTGACGAACATAATAATTGTCGAATTCACTGCTTTCGATGAACTGGAAGCCATGGCGGGTATAAAAGCGATTCGAAGCGCTTTCTTTGAGAGCCCCCACTTTAATAGGCAGCGCAGCCGCATCCGCCTCTCTGAAAATCTGCGTGAGAACAGCCGACCCTACCCCTGAACCTTGCGCGCTCGGCCTTACATACAAGTGGTCGAGCAAGAGTTCATTGGGGTGATGTTTGACCACTACGAAACCCACTCTCTCTCCAGCTGCCTCGATATAGCGTGTGTCGCGAGCTTCAAAGCCGCCAAGAAACCGCTCCCGCGCACGGACCGGATCAAATCGCCCAATACGCTCCAGGCTTTCGCGCGTGGCCTCAATTCGAATGGCTACAAGATCATCCAAGTCGCTTTGTTGAGCAGGGACCAAAATGATGGGGGAATTTTGATTGGGTGCGACGGGCATATGGTGTGCTCCAACTACCATCCTGGGGGCTCAGTATAGAGAGTCTGAGATTGATGAAGCGACCCGCATGGTATGTTCACGGCATACATGGAGTAACGGTACCCCAGGAAGGACATTGCCATGCCAGTGGACATTCACCCAATCCGCATTCTCTCGCAACGCCTTAGCATTGAGCCCTTCTGCGAGCAGGACGCTGCTGAGTCTTTCGCTTGTATCACACCGTCTTTGACTCGCTACGTGTCCTGGGAACCGCCTGCCTCGCTAGAAGAGTACGCGCAAGTCTGGGGGCGGTGGCTGCCTGCGATAGCGGATGGCAGCGACATCGTGTTCACGGTCAGGGAGCTGGTGAATGCCCGTTTTACCGGCTTGGTTGGGTTGCACGATACCGGTAGTGAAACACCGGAGTTGGGTATCTGGATTCGTGAAGATAAACATGGGTTGGGGGTTGGTGGTGAAGCGGTGCGGGCGGTTGTTCAGTGGGCTAGCCAGTGGGTGGTGGCAGAGAGCTTCATCTATCCTGTTGCGACGCAGAATAGTGCGAGTCGACGTATTGCCGAAGCTTTGGGGGGAGTGGTCATCGAGAGGCGGATGGCGGAGAAATATGATTCGGTTGTGTATCAGATACCGGTGGTTTAACTCGGGGTATCAGGTTGGCCGATTGCTGCCCTTCACGAACGGCAGAAATCGGCCAGCAGTCACCCTTTCTCTTGGGGGCCGCTATCGGCCAGAAGCGGTCGGTCATGATCGACTGCTATCGACCCCAAGCTGCCCTTCGCAAAGGGCAACTGTCGGCCAAAAGCGGAGTTTAAAACGCCCCTTGCGACCTGCTACTAACGACTGAAATCTCCTCGAAGAATTGGTATACCTCCGAGAAATTCAGCGGGGTTAGCCGAACACGGTCAGGATGAAAAGTGGCAGCCCTCAAGATTCACTCTGTCGCGTCAAAAGACTCATGATATTGCACAGTGCCTGTTGGTAACTCACCGCCAAAAGACAGCGTTTGGAAATACTCCTGGGGAACCCCAGTCAGCTCCAAGCCAGCGTGAGCTTTGAAGCCAAAGCGACCGTAGTAGTCAGGATTGCCCAACACAACACAGCCATTTGCGCCTTTACTTTGCAACTTGGCGAGCGCGGTTTTCATCAAGGATGAACCAATCCGCAGGCCTTGGAGCTCAGGCAATACGGATATCGGCCCCAGCCCATACCAACCCGCAGCTCCAGAAGACACGGTGACTGGGGAAATGGCGACGTGCCCAACGATTTCATCATTCACTACTGCCACCAGCGAAACGGTTAATTGCCCGGCTTGGCGTAGTGCATCGACAATGAATTGCTCGGTGTGGCTGGAATGTGCTTCCCGCTCGAATGCCTGCGCCGTCACTGCGGATATACGTTTGCTGTCTTCAGGTAGTTCATTGCGGATATTCAGGCTCATATTGAAGTGCTCTCGGGTGTCTTGATCAATCAGGTCCCGCAGCGTGCGGAACAGATCAGTGGTTTTTGTGTACTGGTCGCCATAGGTCAGGTTAAATGCGTAATCAAAACCACGTGGGTTCATGCCTTGGTTGTGCTGCAGGATCGTCTCCAGCTTGTCCAGTGCTTTAACAGCCTGGGCCTCAGGGGAGCCGGCGTTTTCGTAGTCTTCCCACAGCGTCATTATTTGTGCGCGCAAACCTTCATCCAGCGAACGAGTGAGCTGTAAGAGGTCGGCGCGCTCTTGCTCGGTTTTATCTGGAAAGTCGTTCTTGCTCACAGCGGGTATATCGCCGCTTATGGCCTCACCCAGATCATGAATCAGGCAGAGCTTGAGCACTTTCAACAGATCAAGGCCTTTGAGTTCGTCAGCGAACACCATCGCCATCAGACTTAATCGCCAACTATGCTCGGCGGTACTTTCTTGGCGGCCGGATGACGTGTGGGCACTTCTGAGCACACTTTTGAGTTGCTCCGCTTCGCGCAGGAAGTCCAGGCGTCCTTTCAGTGTTTCGATATTCATGACAACTCCGAAGATTAACGGTTATCCAGTTGCGGACGCACCGCCTGCAACCCTGACTTGTTGACGCGATAAGGCTGGCCGTCCGTGGACTTGAGCAACCTCTTGGCCCTTAGTTTGTTAAACACGCTGAGCGTGCAGTCAGAAAGCAAATAGCCTTCTCGGGTATAGCATTCCACTGCCCTCACTCGACCTGATGCGTCGCGCTGGTGAGAGATGCGCCCGCCTTTTGCGAGGACGTGCAGCGTCCGTTGTTCCGATTTGGAAATATTCATACTGTCCACCCAATAAGTGTCAGAAGCTAATGAACGCTGCGTCGGTACTAGGCGCTGTTTTTCTGCAACACGAAAAACTGATAGCCGTAGTCATCCAGAAAACGTTCGTGGATAGCCAACTCGTCCTTGATGTCTGCCAGAGCATTTGAGGAAAAGTCGCTTGCAGACACTTCTGCGACTTTTTTACGCAAAGGCGCCACGTAGTTTTCCCACGCATGGCGACTCAAGGGAAAACTGTGCAGGACCCGATAACCCAGTGGGCCCAAGCTGGAAACTCGGTCCCGAAGCGTCGTCATGTCCGGATAGTTTTTCTTCCAGAAGGAAAACGCTTCAGCGTGCGGGCTATCGGTTAGCCAGATCAAATCACTGACGACCAGAAAACCTTGCGGTTTGATAAGCCGTCTCCAGCTTTTGAGCGCCAGCCCAAACCCCATGATGTAAGCACTGCCTTCGGCCCAAATGGCATCAAATGAACCGTCTTCAAAGGGCAGTTCAGTCATGCTAGCGCTTAGTAGCCGGACGCGCTGCTCCAACGCATTGGCCGCGACGGCCGCCTGCACGTGAGCCAGGCTATATTCGTCGTTGTCCACGGCGGTGACCTGCCCTTGGGTATGGCGGGCCAATAACAGCGTGCTCGCCCCTCGGCCGCAACCGACGTCCAACAGCGTCTTCGGTACGGCGGGCAACGCACTCAGGGCTGCCAGTGTGTCTTCGGCAGAGCCCGGTCCCAGGCGATCCAAGCCATCAAAGAGTCGCTCGAAATCGGCCATATAGTGGTCATGCTCATTCATATCCTTTGATAACCACTTCAAGCGCAATGCCTGCTTTTCGTTGAAGCCCTGTTTGAGCAACCAGGCCAGATGCGCGCCTGGGGCCTGGTTCTCCAGCGCCTGGTGCCAGCCACGCATCGAGGCTTGCCCCAGCATGGCGGCCAGTAGATCCCGGGATTGTTGCTTCTGCGCAATCTCGTGTTCCAGCGTCTGTAACCGCTCAAGCAACAATGACCTGTCGATGCGTGTGTCCAGGCACGCCTGGCACTCTTTCAAAGTCAGCCCACCGGCTTGCAGCTGCTGCAGCAACTTCAACTGTTGCAGATCATGCGTCGAATAGGCGCGATATCCATTGGCCTGGCGCGTGGAGGTAATCAACCCCAGCTTTTCGTAATAGAGCAGCGTCGAACGGCTCAAACCCACTTTCAGCGCCAACTCGGAAATGCGATACATAACCTGTCCCTCGTTCCATGGCGTACAACATAAACTATGAAGCTGTAGACAGGTAAAGAGGTAAATTTACTGAAGGAGCTTTTTTCTTTGCGACAACGTCAGTGCTTTGACTGGAGCGGTTTGTGCTTTGAATGTCCGCTTCTGGCCGAAAGCAGCCGTCGCCTTCGTCATCGTAAAGGGCTTTGTGCCGAGGCTGAATACACCAAGGCCGTCAAGTGCTAAATCGCCGAGTCGTCGTATGCAGCTTACAACGACGCGGCGAGTCCTCAGGCTAATGAGTTGACGAGACGATCATCAACCAGGGCAGGGCGCTTCACGGTCGAGGAGTCTGGCGGTGAGGAGCACGCCCAGCTCGCTCAGTTGGTGAATAGCCAGGGCGATGTCGCGTTGTTTGCCGTTGAGGTCTTCAGACAGGTCGAGCAGCAGGGTGCTGACGCTGGTGAAGGTTTCGTAGCTGTTGGTGATGAGGGTTTCGTTGCTGGCGTTGGGGGCGACGTTGAAGAGCGTGGTTGAATCGTTAACCATGGTTAAGTTCCTTGCTTGGGCCACTTCCCCATCGCTACTAAACAATAAGGGCGGTAGCTGTACGCAGGTTAGTAGACCGGTGGAACCTAACAAAACCGGCGCGTCCGAGGACGCCCTACGCACAGCCACCATCAAGCACAGACGGGAGCGTCTGATGGATGAAGCGTGTGCACTTGTTAGGTCCAAGGTGGGCTACTAAACCCGATCACTGAACAATTCAGCGACCGAGCCACCTTAGAGACGGCCACCTCAGCGCACAAGCCGCCGGATTCTGACGCAGGCGTAGGCAATGGAGCAAGGTGCGGCAGGGGAATCGGATTTTGCCTTCAGGCGCTGCGTTATCGTTTGGGGTTTTCGCGAGCAAGCTCGCTCCTACAGAAGTGCCATATTCCGGTGTTATGGTTGGCGCTGACGATGGAGGATTGAACATGACATTGACGGTCGACACCCTGCTCGAATTGGCCATGGCCAATCCGATCAATGCGCAAATCACGGCGCGGCTGCCGGAGCTTGGCGTGCAGCAGTGCATGCTCACGGCGGGCTGTTTGTTCCAGGCGGTGTGGAATCATCAGGCGAATTTGCCGGCGGCTCAGGGCGTGAAGGACTACGACGTTTTTTACTTTGACGAGGACCTTTCTTACGAGGCAGAGGACGCGGTAATTCGTGCGGCGCAGGTGCTATTCCAAGACCTGGGCGTGAACGTGGAGGTCAGGAATCAGGCGCGGGTTCACCTTTGGTACGGCCAGCGGTTTGGCCGGCCTTACCCGCAGTTGCATTCGGCTCGGCAGGGGGTTGACCGTTACCTGGTGGCGGGCACGTGTATTGCGCTGGAGATTGCCTCGGGCGAGGTGTATGCGCCTTATGGCTTGGAGGATGTGGAGCAGGGGGTGTTGCGCATCAATCCCTTGCATCCGGAGCCGGAGCTGTTTTTAGACAAAGCCAGGAGTTATCAGGCGCGTTGGCCGTGGCTCAAGATTGTAGCCCCAATGCTGTAGGAGCGAGCAAGCTCGCTCCTACAGAAGTGCCGCGCCGAGTAGGCCGCAACCTATCACCACCAGCCAGGGCGGCAGCTTCCACACCATCAGCGCGACCAATGCGAGTAACGCCAGGACGAGGTCGTAGCCGTTGTAGATCGCGCTGGTCCAGACCGGCTGATACAACGCCGCCAGCAGCAGGCCGACCACCGCCGCATTGACGCCGGCCAGCGCCGCCTGGGTGCGTGGGCTTTTGCGCAGGCTGGCCCAGAAGGGCAAGGCGCCAAAGATCAGCAGAAACGACGGCGCGAAGATCGCCAGCAGCGCGATCACGCCGCCAAGCCAACCGCTCGGGGCGTGGCTCATGGAGGCGCCAAGGAACGCGGCGAAGGTGAACAGCGGGCCGGGCACGGCCTGGGTGGCGCCGTAGCCGGCCAGGAACACGTCGTTGCTCACCCATTGGCTGGGCACCACTTCGGCTTGCAGCAATGGCAACACCACGTGGCCGCCACCGAAGACCAGCGCACCGGTGCGGTAGAAGGCGTCTACCAGTGCCAACGTGGGGTTGGGCACCCATCCGGCGAGCATCGGCAAGCCCATCAGCAACAGCACAAACAGCACCAGCGATAGGGCGCCGGTACGGCGGCTGATGGCGATGGGCAGGGCGTCGGCTTCGGCACGGGTCTCGGGCTTGAACAGCAGCAGGCCGGCCACGCCTGCGGCGATCATGACCCCGACTTGAGCCCAGGCGGAGGGTGCCAGCAGCACTACGGCTGCGGCAATCAACATCAACCCCACCCGTAAAGCGTCCCGGCACAGGCTGCGCGCCATGCCCCACACGGCTTGGGCCACCACGGCCACGGCGACGACTTTCAGGCCATGCAGCGCGCCATTGGGCAGCGCGCCACCGTAGTGGGCCAGGCCCAAGGCAAGCAGGATCAGGGCGATGGCCGACGGCAAGGTGAACCCGGCCCAGGCCGCCACGGCGCCGCTGTAGCCCGCCCGTGATAGGCCCAGCGCAATGCCGACCTGGCTGCTGGCCGGGCCGGGCAGGAATTGGCACAGGGCGACCAGTTCGGCGTAGCTGCGCTCGCTCAGCCACTGGCGCTGAATAACGAACGCTTCGCGAAAATAACCCAGGTGTGCAATCGGGCCGCCAAAGGAGGTGAGGCCCAGGCGCAGGAAGATCAGAAATACTGACCAGGGGCTGCTACGGTGATCGGCGATAGGGGGCAAGGGATGCCTCGTGGCGAGCTATTCGATACGGCGCAGATCGATAGGGTTTCAGAACCTTAACCATTTTTTATGACGCGTAGAAGAGGCCGCCCGCATGTCATTTTTGCGCGCCACATTGAATTTATGGGCGCTGATTTGAGTCACTGAAAGCAGAGCGTTGTTTTCCACCCACTCGACCTCAAGGACCGACCATGACCTTTTTTATCTTCCTGCTCGCCTGCGCCGCCGCCGCCAGTACCGGCGTGATCTTCAAACCCGGCGCCTGGTACGAATCCCTGGTCAAGCCCAGCTTTACCCCGCCCAATTGGCTGTTCCCAGTGGCCTGGACGATCATCTACCTGCTGCTGGCCTGGGCCGGTTACCGCTTGACCCTGATTCCCGGCAGCGAAATGGTGTTGGCCCTGTGGGCGGCGCAGATTGCGTTGAACACGCTGTGGACGCCAGTGTTTTTCGGTGCCCATCGGTTGTTCGCCGGGATGGTGATTATCGTGCTCTTGTGGCTCACCGTGGCGGCGATGGTGCTGCTGGCCGTGCGCCTGGACCTGATTACCGGCCTGATTCTGTTCCCGTATCTGGTGTGGCTGTGCGTGGCCGCGGCGTTGAACTTCTCGATCCTGCGTAATAACCGCTGATGGCCTACCAGCAGTGGCCCGCCAGCGAGCCCGAACGGGCGCAGATGCGCCGCTTCAATCAGAAACTGGCGTGGACGCCGCGGTTCAAGATCCGCAACCGCGTCACGCCGCGCCTGATCCAGGCACTGCTGCGCGCCAGCCAGACGTTCAAGAAGGCGCCTGTGGTGGAGCTCAAAAAGGTAGGCACGGTGCCCGTGCGCATCCTGCGCCCCAGCGGCAAGCCCAAAGGCGTGGTGCTGGATATCCACGGCGGTGGCTGGGTGATCGGCAATGCGCAAATGGATGACGACTTGAACCTCGGCATGGTCAACGCCTGTGACGTTGCGGTGGTGTCGGTGGATTACCGGCTGGCGGTCGATACACCGATTGAGGGGCTGCTGGATGATTGCCTGGTGGCGGCGCGTTGGCTGTTGGCCGACTGCCCGGAGTTTGCCGGCCTGCCAGTGTTTTTTGTCGGTGAATCGGCCGGCGGGCACTTGGCGGCGGCCACCTTGTTGGCGCTCAAGCATGGCCCGAGTTACTGCAACGGGTGAGCGGGGCGGTGCTGTATTACGGCGTCTACGACTTGACCGGCACACCGAGCGTACGCACCGCCGGGCCGGACACCTTGTTGCTGGACGGGCCGGGCATGGTCCAGGCGCTGCGTCTGCTAACGCCGGGGATCAGCGACGAGGTGCGCCGGCAGCCACCGCTGTCGCCCTTGCATGGGGACTTTGAGGGGTTGCCGCCAGCGCTGATGTTCGTGGGCGAGTTGGACCCGCTCAAGGATGACACCCTGCTGATCGCCGAGCGATGGGCGGGCGTTGAGGCGCACCTGCTGCCGGAGGCGGCCCATGGCTTTATTCATTTTCCGGTGGCGATGGCCGACAGGGTGTTGGCGTACAGCCGCCAGTGGATAACAGGTCGCATTCTTGGCAATGGCCTTTAGCATTCAGGCGGCAAAAGGGACAACCCATATGCACCGACTTCTGTGGGCTTGATCGGCTTCTGTAGGAGCGAGCTTGCTCGCGAAAAACGTCAACGATAACGCGTTTTTCCTGGATGAATGCGGCGCCTGTGGGTTTTTCGCGAGCAAGCTCGCTCCTACAAATTCGGGGCTTCAGTTGGAGCGCAGGCGCAGGATGTGTGCGCCGTCGAAGGGGTCGGTAAGGTAATGCCCCTGCACCCCGAATGTCTCCTGTAAACGGCGTGGCGTCAGCACTTCCAGTGGCTTACCCAGCGCCACCAGCCGACCGCGATCCAGCACGGCCAGGCGGTCACAGGTCAGCGCCTGGTTCAGGTCGTGCAGCGCAATCAGGGTGGTCACCGGCAAGCCTTGCACGCCTTTGAGGATCGCCAGTTGATGCTGGATATCCAGGTGATTGGTCGGCTCGTCCAGCAACAAAATCTGCGGCCGTTGCGCCAGGGCACGGGCGATATGCACGCGCTGGCGTTCGCCACCGGAGAGGCTGCGCCAGGCGCGTTGGCTCAGGTGGGTGGCGTCTACGTCGTGCAGCGCCTGGTGCACGATGGCGTCGTCTTCACGCGACCACGGGCTCAGCGCCGACAGCCACGGCGTGCGGCCCAGGGCCACGGCGTCGAACACGCGGATGGCGTCGTCGGTGTCGGCCTGTTGCTCCACGACCGCCAGCTGTTGCGCGATGGTGCGGCGCGACAACTCACCGAGCCGCTTGCCACCCAGGCGAACATCACCGCTGGCCGGCACACGTAATCCAGCGAGCAATTTGAGCAGGGTGGATTTGCCCGAACCATTGGGCCCGACGATGCCGAGGGTTTCACCCAACTGCACGTCCAGGTCAATGTCACGCAGCAACTGCGCCTCACGCACCTTGAAACCCAGACCGCGGCAACTGAGCACGCTCATCGGGCGTTCCTCCGGCCAATCAGGATCAGCGCAAACACCGGCGCGCCCACTAGCGCCGTGACCACCCCAACGGGAATCACTTGGCCCTTGATCAGGGTGCGTGACAGCACATCGGCGGCGATCAGGAACAGCGCGCCGCCCAAGGCGCTGGCCGGCAGTAAGCGCGAATGCCCGGTGCCGAGCAATAGGCGCGCAGCGTGGGGAATCACCAAGCCGACAAAGCCGATGGAGCCGACGATGGACACCATTACCGCCGTGACCAACGCGGCGCAGGCCACCAGCACAAATTGCACGCGGCGCACCGGAATGCCCAGGGAGGCCGCCGAGTCGCTGCCAAAGGTGAACGCATCCAGTGCGCGACGATGCCACAGGCACACCGCCAGCCCTAACGCCGCCACCGGCACCGCCAACCACACCGACGGCCAGCGCACGCCGCTGAGGTTGCCCAGCAGCCAGAACAAAATGCCGCGGGCTTGTTCGGAGCTGGCCGACTTGGTGATGAGGAATGCGGTCAGGGCATTGAACAATTGCGAGCCGGCAATGCCCGCGAGGATGATTTGCCCGGTGCCGTTGGACGATCCGCTGGCGCGGGCGAGCAGAATCACCAGCGCAAACGCGGCCATGGCGCCTACAAATGCCCCTGTCGACAACGACACCAGCCCGCCGCCCACACCGATCAGCACAACGAGCACCGCACCGGTGGAGGCGCCGGCGCTGATGCCCAACAGGTACGGGTCTGCCAGCGGGTTGCGCAGCAACGATTGCAGAATCACCCCGCAGGTCGCCAGCCCGGCACCGCAGGCTGCGGCCACCAGGGTGCGGGTCAGGCGGTAATTCCACACCACGCCTTCATCGATCGGGTCTAGCGCATAGCCCGCGGCCCAGAGCTTATTGGCGAGCACCTGCAACACCACCTGCGGTTCGATGGCGGTTTCGCCGATGGCCACGCCAGCGAGCAGCGCGAGCAACAGCAGGGCGAGGGCAAGGAGGGTGCGCATCATTGGCCCAGGTCGTAGCCGTCGATGGCGGTAGCGAGTTGTTCCAGGCCGTCGAACGTGCGCAGGCTGGCCTGCAGTGCCAGGGCATCGAGGATGATGATGCGGTTGTGTTTCACCGCGTCCATGTTGCGGGTGACGGGGTCGCTGCGCAGGAAGGCGAGTTTCTTCTCGTGGTCGTCGGCGGGGTAGCGGCGACGGTCCATGCGCGCGATCACCAGGAAAGTGGGGTTGGCCTTGGCGATGGTTTCCCAGCCGACGGCGGGCCATTCTTCATCGGACTGCACCACGTTGTGCAGGCCCAGGGTGTGCAGCATGAATTGCGGCACGCCTTTATGGCCGGCCACATAAGGGTCGCTGGCCATCTCGGCACTGGAGAACCACACCAGTGCGCTGGCCTGCTTCAAGCCTTTGCCCTGGGCGGTGGCGATGGATGCGGCCAGGCGCGCCTTGAGCTGATCGTTCAACTGTTGGCCGCGCGCCTGCACGTCGAAAATCTGCGCAAGCTGGTGGATGCTCTGGTAAATCGTCTCGATGCGAAACGGCTGCAACCGCGTGCCGTCTGCGCCGACCAGGTTGTCCTTGGCCTCGCAATCGGACGGCAGCACGTAGGTGGGGATCTTCAACTCATGGAATTGCTCACGGGTGCCAACCACGCCTTGCGGGCCCACCACCCATTCCAGTTCGGCCGCCACCAGTTGCGGGCGCTTGGCGATCACTGCTTCAAAGCTTGGCTCGTTGTTGGCCAGGCGCTCGATGCGGTCGTTCTGCGCCTTGTACTGTGGCAACACGTTGTTAAACCACAGCGAGGTGCCCACCACTTTATCGCCCACGCCCAAGGCATAGAGCATCTCGGTGGCGGCCTGGCCGATGCTCACGCTGCGAGCGGGTGCTTGCTGGAAGGTCAGGCTGCTGCCGCAGTTTTCCACGGTCAGTGGGTAGTGGCTTGGCGCGGCGTGGGCCAGGGCGCAGGCACTCAGGCCTGCGATCAGGGCGGTAACACGTGGCAGCATGGGGCGATCTCCGAGTGAGCCAGGGGTGCAGCTGGGGAGTTACGGCTCGGAAATACGCCCTGGGACGCTACAGATGCGCAGGGCCAGGATGTCCTTCCCGGACACCCCGCCGGTTAGTGATGTTGCTGGGCCGGCAGGTCTCCTGACTGATGCGTCATCGCCACGCCCCCGCCTTCCCGGACGACGTCCAGTGGCATTCAGGGGCAGGCTCAGCACCTACAGTTGCGGGGGCAGTTTCGATTGACGCCTGGGCGGCGTTTCGAATTCCCTATTAGTCCCACGTGGGAACCGGCACCGGTATGGTAAGCGATCACGCCCTGTAGGAGCGAGCTTGCTCGCGAAGAACTTGAGAACACCGCAGGGCATCAGGCGCCCCTGCGTTATCGTTGACGGTCTTCGCGAGCAAGCTCGCTCCTACAAGGGGCACTGGTTAGAGTCGAATGTCTTGGGGGCCGCGGATAAGGGCTTCGATGCGCGTGCCGGTGGCGCGCTCTTCGTTGCTGAAGCCGTCGTAGTCAGCCAGTTGGCCGAAGCGAATGCCGGTCAATTGCTCGATCGCAATCACACTGCGCTGGTAGGTTCTGAGCTGGCCGAACACCAGGTCCAATTGGTCCAGCTCGCGGCGCTGGTCAATCATGTAGGCGCTGGCAGACGGTTTGCCGTCGTCGCTGAGGTAGGCCACCACTTTCCAGAATGCCTGGGGGATTTTTACCCCGCGATACACGCGGTCGTTGTCGCTGAACACCGGGCCGCTGAACACCGTGGCCCGGGCGTTCCAGCGCTGGGTGTTGTCGAGGATATAGTCCTCGAGTTCCAGCCAGGTCTTCTGGTTGAAGCCGCTCATTTGTGGCGAGCAGTTGGTGAAGTGGAAGGTGTCGAGGTTGGCCGTGTTCGCGTCGTCGCCCCAGTTGGGGTCCTGGCGCCGCACCAGGTGGCCGCGGTCCAGGCCATTGCCGGCGTACAGGTCTTCACCGACCTGGGCGTCGGTGGGCAGGCGGCCATCGTAGGCCCAGGTGTCGTTGCTGCGCACGATGTCCACATGCTTGGCGCCGTCGATATTCACCCCCACGTACAGCGCCAGTCGTCGAGCGCGCGACATGGTGATGGAGAAATGCGTGTAGTCCAGGCGCTTGGGTTGCACGTCGGCCGCCAGTGGCTCGCCAACCGTGGGCCATGGCACCACGAAGTCACTGAGGAAATCGTCGGCATAGCCAACGCGGTTTTTGAGGTCCTTGGCCGCTGTGACACGTGGCGTCGCGGCTCTGGCTTCCAGCAGACTGGGGTTGGCCGCGATCAACGGTCGCAGGTCGGCAAGCCTGGGACGGTGCTTCAGGTCGATTTTGACTGTGCGGGCGGGCATGGGCATGTTCCTTATGGGCCTCGGATAAACATCACTGAAACACAAACTCATGACAATTTGGCCCGGGTGGCGATCCCAGGGCTATCCTGAAAAGCGTTACCCGGACGTTCATCACACGCCAAAAAGGAGCCAGCTCATGTGTGTTCGCCAACCGCGCAACCCGATTTTTTGCCTGATCCCACCCTACATGCTCGACCAGATCGCACGCCACGGCGACAAAGCGCAACGGGAAGTCGCATTACGCACGCGTGCCAAGGACAGCACGTTTCGCTCGTTGCGCATGGTCGCCGAACCCGCCAAAAGCCCCGCGCGGATGGCATTGGCGGCGGGCAGCGAAAAACAGCGCTCGATCTACAGCGCCAACAACACCGACAGCTTGCCCGGCAAGCTGATTCGCGGCGAAGGGCAGCCCGCCAGTGGCGATGCCGCGGTGGATGAAGCCTATGATGGCCTGGGCGCAACCTTCGACTTTTTCGACCAAGTGTTCGACCGCAACTCCATCGACGACGCGGGCATGGCCCTGGACGCCACCGTGCACTTTGGCCAGGACTACAACAATGCGTTCTGGAATTCGACGCAGATGGTGTTCGGCGATGGCGACCAGCAGTTGTTCAACCGCTTCACCGTGGCGCTCGATGTCATCGGCCACGAGTTGGCGCACGGCGTGACCGAGGATGAGGCCAAGCTGATGTACTTCAACCAGTCCGGCGCGCTGAACGAGTCGTTGTCGGACGTGTTCGGCTCGTTGATCAAGCAGTACGCGTTAAAGCAAAAGGCCGAGGACGCCGACTGGTTGATCGGCAAGGGGCTGTTTACCAAAAAGATCAAAGGCACTGCCCTACGTTCGATGAAAGCGCCTGGCACTGCCTTTGATGACAAGCTGCTGGGCAAAGACCCGCAGCCGGGGCACATGGATGATTTTGTGCAAACTTACGAGGACAATGGGGGCGTGCATATCAATTCCGGCATTCCCAACCATGCGTTCTACCAGGTGGCAATCAATATAGGCGGGTTCGCCTGGGAGCGTGCCGGGCGTATATGGTACGACGCACTGCGTGATTCGCGGTTGCGGCCCAATTCCGGGTTTTTGCGGTTTGCACGCATCACCCACGACATTGCCGGCCAGCTTTATGGCGTGAACAAGGATGAGCAGAAGGCGGTCAAGGCGGGCTGGAAAGCGGTGGGCATTAACGTTTGACGAAGCCGCCTGTGCGGCGAGGAACAGCCATGCGAATTTCGATCAAGGAAAGCGGCGGGGCGGCGTATTTTCCGGGGCTGGCCAAGCCGCGTACGGTCGAGCTGGACTCGCTGCCCGAGCCTGACCAGCAGGAGTTGCGGCAACTGATTGAAGCCTCCGAGTTTTTCAAGTTGCCGCAAAGTACCGATCCCGAGCCTGGCAACCCAGGCCGGGTGCATTACACCCTGACAGTGGCGGAGGGCAAGCGTGAGCACACGGTTTGTGTGCTCGCGCCGGTGAATCCCCCGGCACTGGACGGGTTGGTGCAGTGCGTACGGCGACATATTAATTGTTGAAGCGCCAAAGCTGATTTTGTGGCCAGGGAGCTTGTTGTGGCTCTTGGCAAGCTACTTACGATCCAGCCACACCGTCTGCGCATTGCAGAACTCGCGTACGCCGAAGTGCGACAGCTCACGACCAAAACCGCTCTTCTTCACGCCGCCAAACGCCACCCGAGGGTCTGAGACGCTGAACGCGTTGACAAAGACCCCGCCGGTTTCCAACTGATCGGCAATAGCCCGCGCCTTTGCCGCGTCGCTGGTGAAGATGCTCGCAGTCAGGCCAAACTCGCTGTCATTGGCCAGGGCCACGGCGTGCTCGGTGTCGCGGGCGGTGATGATCGAGGCCACGGGGCCGAACAGTTCCTGTTTGAACGAGGTCATCTGGTCGGTGACGTTCGCTAACACCGTCGGCTCGTAGTAATTGCCGGCGCCGGCGACTTGGTTACCGCCCAGCAACAGGGTAGCGCCTTCTTCCAGCGTGGCCTGCACCTGACCATGCAGCTCGTCGCGCAGGTCGAAGCGGGCCATCGGGCCCACATAGGTGTTGGCTGACGCTGGGTCGCCCATCACCAGGGCGCGGGTGGCTTCAACGAATTTGGCGGTGAAGGCGTCCACCACGCCGGCCTCGATGATCAGGCGCTTGGCGGCGGCGCAGACTTGGCCGCTGTTCTGGAAACGGCCGATCACGGCGGCTTGCACGGCGGCGTCGAGGTCGGCGTCGTTGAGTACGATAAACGGGTCGGAGCCACCCAGTTCCAGCACGCATTTCTTCAACGCGGCCCCGGCCTGGGAGCCGATGGCGATGCCTGCGCGCACGCTGCCGGTGAGGGTCACAGCGGCGATGCGTGGGTCGGCTATAGCGGTGGACACGCCGTCCTGGGTCACGTTGATCACTTCGAACACGCCTTCAGCAAAACCGGCTTTACGCAGCGCTTGCTGGATCAGGTAGGCGCTGCCCATTACGTTTGGCGCGTGTTTGAGCACGTAGGTGTTGCCGGCAAGCAAGGTCGGCACCGCCCCGCGCAGCACTTGCCATACCGGGAAATTCCACGGCATCACCGCGAGGATCGGGCCCAGTGGGCGGTATTCGATCCGGGCGCTGCCGTTGTCCACCAGGGTGGGCTCAGGGGCGAGCATGGCAGGGCCGTGGGCGGCGTACCACTCGCTCAGTTGCGCGCACTTTTCGATTTCGGCGCGGGCCTGGGCGATGGGTTTGCCCATTTCCAGGGTGATCATTTGCGCCATGTCTTCAGCTTGCTCACGCAGGGCGGCAGCCAGGGCCAGCAGGTATTCGGCGCGCTGGCTTACCGAAGTGCGGCGCCAGGTACGGAAGGCCTCGGACGCGCGGGTGAGGGCGGCATCCAGTTGTTCTGCGCTTTCATAGGGGTAGCTGCCGACTGTCTCGCCGTTGGCGGGGTTGATCGACAGGGCGTGGGTCTGATGGGAGATAGCATTGTTCATGGCACCGTCCGGCTGAATGAGTGGAATGGAGCCAGCGTACGGGGCTGTATATTTTCTGGAAACTGAATAATATTAAGCGATACGTTCATGAATGGAGAATGATTTGGATCTGGTGCAGCTGGAAATCTTCAAGGCCGTTGCCGAGCAAGGCAGCATCAGCGCCGCCGCGCAGTTGATTCATCGCGTGCCATCGAACCTCACCACGCGCATCAAGCAACTGGAGCAGGACCTGGGCGTGGAATTGTTTATCCGCGAGAAAAGCCGCCTGCGCCTGTCGCCGGCCGGGTGGAATTTCCTCGGCTATACGCGGCGCATTCTTGATCTGGTGCAAGAAGCCCGTGCGACGGTGGCGGGGGAGGAGCCTCAGGGCGCCTTTGCTCTGGGCTCGCTGGAGAGCACGGCAGCGGTGCGTATCCCGGCGTTACTGGCGGCGTATAACCAGCAATATACCAAGGTCGAGCTGGACCTGAGCACCGGCCCCTCGGGCACCATGATCGAAGGCGTGCTGTCGGGCCGGCTGACGGCGGCCTTTGTCGACGGGCCGGTGCTGCATTCCACGCTGGAAGGCGTGGCAGTGTTCGAGGAGGAGATGGTGGTGATTGCGCCGCTGCATCACGCGCCGATCACACGGGGGCAGGAGGTGAATGGCGAGAACATCTATACGTTTCGCTCCAACTGCTCGTACCGGCATCACTTCGAACGCTGGTTCTCACAGGATGGCGCGGTGCCGGGCAGGATCTTCGAAATCGAGTCGTACCACGGCATGTTGGCCTGTGTCAGCGCCGGGGCCGGGCTGGCGCTGATGCCACGCAGCATGCTGGAGAGTATGCCGGGGTGCGGGGCGGTGAGCGTGTGGCCGTTGACCGACAGCTTTCGACTGCTCAATACCTGGCTGATCTGGCGGCGGGGCACGGTGTCACAGAGTTTGAACAGTTTCGTAAAACTGCTGGAAGAACGCAATCTGCCAGCACCCTAGATCAAATGTGGGAGCTGGCTTGCCTGCGATAGCGGAGTGTCAGTCAATGAATCTTTAACTGAACCGCCGCTATCGCAGGCAAGCCAGCTCCCACAGGTGTCTTACATCAGCCGCCAAATTGCAGGGTGCCCATGGCCAGTTTGGCCATGATTGCCGTCGCGCCCAGTTGTATCAGCCATAACGCCAACCCACCGAGGAATACTCCCAGCGCTACCTGCAGCACCAAGCTCTTCTGCCGCTTGGCTTGCGGTGCGCGTGGGGCGTAGTCGTGCAGTTCGTCGCGGTCGGCGCGCAGGTCCAGGTCGTCGTTTCTCATAAAGCTCTCACAGCAAGGGGGCAGTCGGTGTTCAGTCTAGTGTGTTCGCCAATAAAAAGGGGGAAGCCCATGGCTTCCCCCTTCGTATAACGCTTGCCGGCTTACAGCACCTCGACAATCGCCTTGGTCACTGCACCAATGTTCGACTGATTCAGCGCCGCCACACAGATACGCCCGGTATCCAACGCATAGATCCCGAACTCGGTACGCAGGCGGGTGACTTGCTCAACGCTCAAGCCGGAGTAGGAGAACATCCCACGCTGACGACCGACGAAGCTGAAGTCATGGCCTGGAGCAGCCTTGGCCAGCTCGGCCACCATCTGCTCGCGCATGCCACGGATGCGCAGGCGCATTTCGGCCAGTTCGGCTTCCCATTGAGCGCGCAGCTCTGGGTTGTTCAGCACCGCTGCAACGATGGCCGCGCCGTGGGTCGGTGGGTTGGAGTAGTTGGTGCGGATCACACGCTTGACCTGGGACAGGATGCGCGCGCTTTCTTCCTTGGACTCGCTGACAATCGACAGCGCGCCTACGCGTTCGCCATACAGCGAGAACGACTTGGAGAACGAGCTGGATACAAAGAAGGTCAGGCCCGATTCCGCGAACAGGCGCACCGCGGCGGCGTCTTCGTGGATGCCATCGCCGAAGCCCTGGTAGGCCATGTCGAGGAACGGCACCAGGTTCTTGGCCTTGACCACGTCCAGCACGTTTTGCCAGTCGGCCGGGCTGAGGTCGACGCCGGTCGGGTTGTGGCAGCAGGCGTGCAGCACCACGATGGACTGTGGCGGCAGGGCGTTGAGGTCTTCGAGCAGGCCGGCACGGTTCACGTCGTGGGTGGCCGCGTCGTAGTAGCGGTAGGTCTGCACCGGGAAACCGGCTTTTTCAAACAGCGCCTGGTGGTTTTCCCAGCTCGGGTCGCTGATGGCAACGACGGCGTTGGGCAGCAGTTGCTTGAGGAAGTCGGCGCCGATTTTCAGCGCGCCCGTGCCGCCCACGGCCTGGGCGGTAATCACACGGCCGGCGCTCAACAGCGGCGACTCAGCGCCAAACAGCAGCTTTTGCACGGCCTGGTCGTAGGCCACGATGCCGTCGATCGGCAAGTAGCCACGGGCGGCGTGTTGCGCCACACGAATGGCTTCCGCTTCGGCAACGGCACGCAAGAGTGGAATCTTCCCCTCCTCGTTGCAGTAAACGCCCACGCCAAGGTTCACCTTGGTGGTTCGTGTGTCGGCGTTGAATGCTTCGTTGAGGCCCAGGATTGGATCGCGTGGTGCCATTTCGACAGCGGAGAACAGGCTCATTTTTGCGGCAGCTCTATGGGGGGTAGGAGGGACGTGTCGCGCTCCAGCCGAATGCACTAGAGCGGTGCACAAACGGGGAGCTAGTATAGAGGCCATCACGGCTGAGAGCGACAACGGAAACGGCTTTTCGGCCATGTTTTTCGGTTTATTTGCTGACCGTTAGTCTTATTGCAACATTGGCGAGAAAGGTCGTGTAGGACTATGGCCTTGAAACCCGTCACATTCGACACCACTTCTACAGCTATCATGGTTTTTTCCTGCAACCTGCGATGATTATTCGCGGGTTGCTGAGCTATTTCGTCCCTGGCGGTGTCGAGTCTGGGGTGACTTCACGAGGTACGTTATGTCGGATTTCCAGCTCGTTACCCGTTTTGAACCCGCCGGCGACCAACCGGAAGCCATTCGTCAGATGGTCGAAGGCATCGAAGCCGGCCTGGCGCACCAGACGCTGCTTGGGGTGACCGGTTCCGGCAAGACCTTCAGCATCGCCAACGTGATCGCCCAGACCAACCGCCCGACCCTGGTGCTGGCGCCGAACAAAACCCTGGCGGCGCAGCTCTATGGCGAGTTCAAGGCGTTCTTCCCGAACAACGCGGTGGAGTATTTCGTTTCCTACTACGACTACTACCAGCCCGAAGCCTATGTGCCGTCCTCCGATACCTTTATCGAGAAAGATGCGTCGATCAACGACCACATCGAGCAGATGCGGCTGTCGGCCACCAAGGCCCTGCTGGAGCGCAAAGACGCAATCATCGTCACCACAGTGTCGTGCATTTACGGCTTGGGCAGCCCGGAAACCTATTTGAAGATGGTGCTGCACGTTGACCGTGGCGACAAACTCGACCAGCGCGAACTGTTGCGCCGCTTGGCGAGCCTGCAGTACACCCGTAATGACATGGATTTTGCCCGCGCCACCTTCCGGGTGCGCGGCGATGTGATCGACATCTACCCGGCCGAATCCGACCTGGAAGCCATCCGCATCGAACTGTTCGATGATGAGGTCGAAAGCCTGTCAGCCTTCGACCCGTTGACCGGTGAAGTGATCCGCAAGCTGCCACGCTTTACCTTCTACCCCAAAAGCCACTACGTGACCCCGCGCGAAACCCTGATGGGCGCCATCGAGGGCATCAAGGTCGAGCTGGCCGAGCGCCTGGAATACCTGCGCTCCAACAATAAGCTGGTGGAAGCCCAGCGCCTGGAGCAGCGCACCCGCTTCGACCTGGAGATGATCCTGGAGCTGGGCTACTGCAACGGCATCGAAAACTACTCGCGCTACCTGTCGGGCCGTGACTCCGGGGCGCCGCCGCCGACGCTCTATGACTACCTGCCACCGGACGCCTTGCTGGTGATCGACGAATCCCACGTCAGCGTGCCGCAGGTGGGCGCCATGTATAAGGGCGACCGTTCGCGCAAGGAAACCCTGGTGGAATACGGTTTCCGCCTGCCGTCGGCGCTGGACAACCGGCCGATGCGCTTTGACGAGTGGGAAGCCATCAGCCCGCAGACCATCTTCGTCTCGGCCACGCCCGGCAACTATGAAGCCGAGCACGCGGGCCGCGTTATCGAGCAACTGGTGCGACCCACCGGCCTGGTGGACCCGGAAATCGAAATTCGCCCGGCGCTGACCCAGGTCGACGACCTGCTCTCGGAAATCAACAAGCGCGTGGCCCTGGAAGAGCGGGTGCTGGTTACCACCCTGACCAAGCGCATGTCCGAAGACTTGACCGACTACCTGGCCGACCACGGCGTGCGCGTACGTTACCTGCACTCGGACATCGACACCGTGGAGCGCGTGGAGATCATCCGCGACCTGCGGCTGGGCACCTTTGATGTGCTGGTGGGGATCAACCTGCTGCGCGAAGGGTTGGATATGCCAGAAGTGTCACTGGTGGCGATTCTGGATGCGGACAAGGAGGGCTTCCTGCGCTCCGAGCGCTCGCTGATCCAGACCATCGGCCGAGCAGCGCGTAACCTCAATGGCCGCGCAATTCTCTACGCCGACCGCATCACCGGCTCCATGGAGCGGGCGATTGGCGAGACCCAGCGCCGTCGCGACAAGCAGATCGCGTTCAACCTGGAACACGGCATCACCCCCAAAGGCGTGTTCAAGGACGTGGCCGACATCATGGAAGGCGCCACCGTGCCCGGCTCGCGCAGCAAGAAGCGCAAGGGCATGGCCAAGGCTGCCGAGGAGAGCGCCAAGTACGAGAACGAACTGCGCTCACCGAGTGAGATCACCAAGCGTATTCGACAGCTGGAAGAGAAGATGTATCAGTTGGCGCGGGATCTGGAGTTTGAAGCGGCGGCGCAGACACGCGATGAGATTGGCAAGTTGCGAGAGCGTCTGTTGGCCGTTTGATTTGCGTTGATTGGGCTGGCCCCATCGCGGGCAAGCCCGGCTCCCACATCGATCTGTGAACGCGGTCAAAATGTGGGAGCTGGCTTGCCTGCGATGGCGGCGCCTCGGTTTTCCAGAAATCACCCAGGCTGTTACCATTCGCCCCTTGTTTCAATTTTCAGTTATATCGCCCATTCGAGACCTGCCATGACCACCGTCCGCACGCGCATTGCGCCATCGCCCACTGGGGATCCCCACGTCGGTACTGCTTACATCGCCCTGTTCAACTACTGCTTTGCCAAGCAGCATGGCGGTGAGTTCATCCTGCGGATCGAAGACACCGATCAACTGCGCTCCACCCGTGAGTCCGAACAGCAGATTTTCGATGCCCTGCGCTGGTTGGGCATTACCTGGGCCGAAGGCCCGGACGTCGGCGGCCCGCATGGCCCGTATCGCCAGAGCGAGCGCAGCGACATCTACAAGCAGTACACCCAGCAACTGGTCGATATGGGCCATGCCTTCCCGTGCTTCTGCACCGCCGAAGAGCTGGACCAGATGCGCGCCGAGCAACAGGCCCGTGGCGAGACCCCGCGCTACGATGGCCGTGCGTTGCTGTTGTCCAAGGAAGAAGTGGCTGCGCGCCTGGCGGCTGGTGAGCCTCACGTCATCCGCATGAAGGTGCCAAGCGAAGGCGTGTGCGTGGTGCCGGACATGCTGCGCGGTGACGTCGAGATCCCGTGGGACCGCATGGACATGCAGGTGCTGATGAAGACCGACGGCTTGCCGACGTACTTCCTGGCCAACGTGGTCGATGACCACCTCATGGGCATCACCCATGTGCTGCGTGGCGAAGAGTGGCTGCCATCGGCACCGAAACTCATTCTGCTGTACGAATATTTCGGCTGGGAGCAACCGCAGCTGTGCTACATGCCGCTGCTGCGTAACCCGGACAAGAGCAAGCTGTCCAAGCGCAAGAACCCTACTTCGGTGACCTTCTACGAGCGCATGGGCTTCATGCCCGAGGCGATGCTCAACTACCTGGGTCGCATGGGCTGGTCGATGCCGGATGAGCGCGAGAAGTTCTCGCTGCAGGAAATGGTCGACAACTTCGACCTGTCCCGCGTCTCCCTCGGCGGGCCGATCTTCGATATCGAGAAACTCTCGTGGCTCAACGGCCAGTGGCTGCGTGACCTGCCGGTGCAAGAGTTCGCCAGCCGCGTGCAGCAGTGGGCGTTGAACCCCGAGTACATGATGAAGATCGCGCCGCTGGTGCAGGGCAGGGTAGAGACCTTCAGCCAAGTCGCACCCTTGGCCAGTTTCTTCTTTGCTGGCGGCGTGAATCCCGATCCCAAGCTGTTCGAGTCCAAGAAGCTTTCCGGTGACCAGGTTCGCCAGCTGATGCAGTTGATCCTGTGGAAGCTTGAAAGCCTGCGTCAGTGGGAGAAGGATGCAATTACCGCGACGATCCAGGCGGTGGTGGAATCCCTTGAGCTGAAACTGCGCGATGCCATGCCGCTGATGTTTGCCGCAATCACCGGGCAGGCCAGTTCGGTGTCGGTGCTGGATGCGATGGAAATCCTCGGCCCGGACCTGACCCGTTTCCGCCTGCGCCAAGCCCTTGATTTGCTTGGTGGTGTGTCGAAGAAAGAAAACAAGGAATGGGAAAAGCTGCTGGGCGCTATCGCTTAAGCAGGCCGCTTGCGGCACGAAACCCCGGTTTTCCGGGGTTTCGTCGGTAAGTGATTGTTATCCCGGCAAAAAATTTTGGAAATTGTTGAAAATAAATTTGACACGTTTCCAAACCGCCATTAAGATTCGCCCCGTCCTCACCGATGAGGGGCTATAGCTCAGCTGGGAGAGCGCTTGCATGGCATGCAAGAGGTCAACGGTTCGATCCCGTTTAGCTCCACCAATTTACAGGTTCAAGGTTCCGGCCACACCGTCCTTGAATTGATCAGGTCTCAGCTCTGATCAGATGTACAGAAGGTTTTGTCCCCTTCGTCTAGTGGCCTAGGACACCGCCCTTTCACGGCGGTAACAGGGGTTCGAGTCCCCTAGGGGACGCCAGTTTCAACAAGCAGCTCGAAAGGTCTGCTGCGTCGCGAGACGAAAAATCCGGGGCTATAGCTCAGCTGGGAGAGCGCTTGCATGGCATGCAAGAGGTCAACGGTTCGATCCCGTTTAGCTCCACCAATTTTACAGGTTCAAGGTTCCGGCCACACCGTCCTTGAATCGATCAGTTCTCAGCGCTGATCAGTTGTATAGAAGGTTTGTGTCCCCTTCGTCTAGTGGCCTAGGACACCGCCCTTTCACGGCGGTAACAGGGGTTCGAGTCCCCTAGGGGACGCCACGATTACCCGCTCTGCGGGATTTTTAAGGGTCATTCAATTATTGAATGGCCCTTTTGTTTGTCTGGCGTTTGGCCAATTCCCTCCTTTATCACCCATTTTCTGTTCTGACCGGCGGTCGTGCTTATCGCTTGCCAAATATTATTATGGTAATAATATTCAACCCATGAAAGACGGAGGCTTCGATGAGCGATAAAAAAGCGCAAACCCGCGAACGTATTTTGCAGGCTGCCAGCGCGGCATTGATCCAGCGTGGCCCGGCTGAGCCCAGTGTGGGTGAAGTGATGGGGGCGGCGGGGCTGACGGTCGGAGGCTTCTACGCGCATTTTGAAAGCAAAGACGCCTTGATGCTGGAAGCGTTCAAGCAGTTGTTGGCGCAGCGTCGCGCCTCCATCGATGACTTGGACGAACAGCTGACCGGCGAAGAGCGCCGCACGCTGGTCGCCGCATTTTATCTGTCACGCAAGCACCGCGACTCCACGACCCAGGCCTGCCCGTTGCCCGCGACAGTGGGGGAGATGGGGCGCTTGCCGGACGCTTTTCGCGAGGTTTTGAACGAGCACGTCGAGTTGATGGCCGCGCAATTGGCCGGCAGCCCCGAAGAGGTCGACAAGGCTTTGGCGGACATGGCCTTGATGGTGGGCGGGCTGACCCTGGCGCGGGCGCTAGGGCCGGGCGAGTTATCGGATCGGGTGATACGTGCGGCCAAGTCGGCGGTACGCTGAAAAAGGGGACGCAAGATGGGCGCATTGACCTGGGTTCGTGGTTTCAATGGCACGGTGGGGCGTCTTGCGCCGCATGCGGTCGCCTGCAAGATGCGTCGCACCTTCATGACCCCGCGCGATCTGCCGCCGCGTGACTGGGAGCTGCCGCTGCTGGCCCAATCGGAGCGCATCACCCTGCGTTTCGGCCTGTCGGCGTTGCGATGGGGGCATGGCCCGGCGGTGCTGCTGATGCATGGCTGGGAAGGCCGGCCGACTCAATTCGCCAGCTTGATTACGGTGTTAGTCGACAACGGCTATTCGGTGATTGCCCTGGACGGTCCCGCCCACGGCTGTTCGCCAGGGCGTGAAGCCCATGTGTTGCTGTTTGCCCGCGCCATGCTTGAGGCGGCGGCCGAGCTGCCGCCGCTGTATGCGGTGGTCGGCCATTCCATGGGCGGCGCCAGTGCGATGCTGGCGGTGCAGTTGGGGTTGCGTACACAGGCACTGGTGAGTATTGCCGCACCGTCGCGCTTTCTGGATGTGTTGCGTGGGTTCACCCGCATGGTCGGCTTGCCACCACGGGCACGCTCAGCCTTTATCCAGGAGGTAGAGTTGAGCATGGGCATGCCGCTCAAGCATTTGGACGTGGCCCACTACCAATTGAACATTCCCGGTCTGATCGTCCACGCCGAAGACGACACCTTCGTTCCGGTCAGGGCGGCTCAAGCCATTCACGAAGCCTGGTTCGACAGCCGCCTGCTGCGTCTGGAGCAGGGCGGCCACCAGAAGGTGCTCGCCGACCCGCAGGTGATCGACGCTGTGCTCGCGCTATTGGCCGGCTGCCGTCTACAGGAGCGCCAGAGCGCCTGATACACTGCCCCGCCGACATCAATCGACTGGAGCAAGGCATGGGCTGGGATTTGGCAACGCCGTTCATCATCGATCTGCAGGTTGCGGCTGAGGACATCGACGGCCTGGGGCACGCCAATAATGCGGTGTATGTCTCATGGCTGGAGCGCTGCGCCTGGCGCCACTCCCAGCGGCTGGGGCTGGACCTCACCGAGTATCGCCGCCTGGACCGCGCCATGGCCGTGGTGCGCCATGAGATCGACTACCTGGCGGCAGGCTATGAGGGCGACGAATTACAACTGGCCACCTGGATCGTCGATTGGGACCAACGCCTGAAAATGACCCGTCGTTTCCAGCTGGTACGCCCCCGCGACGGCGCGACCCTGCTGCGTGCGCAAACAACCTTTGTGTGCATTGAATTGTCCAGCGGCAAGCCCAAGCGCATGCCCACCGAGTTTATTGAAGGTTACGGCCCCGCCCTGACAGGGGGTTAACGGTTGCCGCAGGAAACCCAGTAAACTGCGCCACGATTTTTGTTGAGTGTTTTCCATGCAAATTGCTTTGGCGCCCATGGAGGGGTTGGTCGACAACATCCTGCGGGACGTGTTGACCCACGTGGGCGGTATCGACTGGTGCGTGACTGAATTTATCCGGGTCAACGACCGCCTGCTCACGCCTGCCTATTTCCACAAGCTCGCGCCTGAACTGCTGCACGGTGCCCACACGGCGGCGGGTGTGCCGTTGCGGGTGCAGTTGCTCGGTTCCGATCCGGTGTGCCTGGCGGAAAATGCCGCCCTGGCCTGTGAATTGGGCTCTGAGGTGATCGACCTGAACTTCGGGTGCCCGGCCAAGACCGTGAATAAATCCCGAGGTGGCGCGGTGCTGCTCAAGGAGCCGGAGCTGCTCAACCAGATCGTCGAGCATGTGCGCCGCGCCGTACCCGCGCATATTCCCGTGACCGCCAAGATGCGTCTGGGCTTCGACAGCCCGGATGGCGCGCTGGTGTGCGCCACGGCCTTGGCCGAAGGCGGCGCGGCGCATATTGTGGTGCATGCGCGCACCAAGGCCGATGGCTACAAGCCGCCGGCCCATTGGGAGTGGATCCCGCGGGTGCAGGACGTGGTCAAGGTGCCGGTGTTTGCCAATGGCGATATCTGGAGCGTCGAAGACTGGAAGCGTTGCCGCGAAATCAGCGGCGCCGAAGACATCATGCTGGGCCGTGGCCTGGTAGCGCGGCCCGATCTGGCCCGGCAGATTGTGGCGGCCAAGGCCGGCGAAGAGGTGGTCGAGATGACCTGGGCGCAGATGCAGCCGATGCTTCAGAAGTTCTGGCGCCAGTCGGTGGCGCAACTGACGGAAAAGCAGGCGCCTGGCCGCTTGAAGCAATGGCTGGCGATGCTCACGCGTAACTACCCGGAGGCAGTGGAGTTGTTTGCGGCCCTGCGCCGCGAGACGGACTTGGGCCAAGTCAGCCGCCTGCTGGGCATGCCTCATCCAGCAGCCGCCTGAACCCCTCGATCGGCAACGGCCGGCTGTGCAAATACCCCTGGAATAAATGGCAGCCCAGCTTTTGCAGGAACGCCAGCTGCTCCAGGGTTTCCACCCCCTCGGCGATGACTTCCAGGTTCAAGCTGCGCGCCATGGCCACAATGGCGCGGATGATTTCCGCATCATTGGGGTCGTGGGTTGCGTCGCGCACGAACGATTGATCGATCTTCAGCGCGTCCACCGGCAGGCGCTTGAGGTAGGTCAGGGATGAGTAGCCGGTGCCGAAATCATCCATCGCAAAGCTCACGCCGAGTTTTTTCAGGCGGCGCATCTTCACCACGGTATCGTCCAGGTTCTGGATCACGATGCCTTCGGTAATTTCCAGTTTCAGCAGGCTGAACGGCAAGCCGTGTTGCTTGAGGCTGTGCTCCACCCGTTCCACAAAGTCGTTCTGGCGAAACTGCCGGGGGCTGATGTTCACGCACAGGCTGAAATTGAGCGGGTCCACCAGGCCGTCGGCAATCAACTGGGCAAAGGCGCCGCAGGCTTCATCGAGAATCCAGGTACCCACCTCCAGGATCAGACCGCTGTCTTCCAATACCTTGATAAATTCCGTCGGCGACTGCGCGCCCAATTGTGGGTGCTGCCAGCGCACCAGGGCCTCGGCGCCGATTATCCGGTTGCCGCGCGCATCCACCTGGGGCTGGTAATGCACGCTGAATTCGCCGCGGGACAAGGCCAGGCGCAAGTCGGTCTCCATGCGCAGGCGTTCGCTGGCGGTTTTTTGCATGCTGTTGTGGAACATCTGCGTGGTGTTGCGCCCGGAGTCCTTGGCGCGGTACAGGGCGATATCGGCGCGCTTGAGCAGATCGGCAGGGGTGGTGCCGTGGTCGGGGATCAGCGCCACGCCGATGCTGGGCGTGACCTGCAGCCGATGGCCGTCGAGAAACATCGGTTCCGAGAGCAGTTCGCGCAGGGTATCGGCCAGCGCTTGCACCTGGGTGCTGACCGTCTGGCGGGTGCCTTCCAGACCGCTGAGCAATACCACAAACTCATCGCCGCCCAGGCGCGCCACGGTGTCCTCCATGCGCACGCTGGCTTCCAGGCGGGCGGTGACGATTTTCAGCACGGTGTCGCCAACGGGGTGGCCGAGGGAGTCGTTGATGTGCTTGAAGTGGTCCAGGTCCAGAAACAGCAGGGCACCGCGCAGGTTATGGCGCTTGAGCAGGGCGATCTGCTGGCTCAGGCGGTCCATCAGCAGCGCACGGTTCGGCAGGTTGGTCAGCGGGTCGTGATAGGCCAGGTGCCGGATCTGCGCCTGGGCATTCTTCAATAGGCTCACATCCCGCGCGGTCAGCAGCAGGCAGGGGGTTTCGTTCAAGGTGATCGGCTCCACCGAGACCTCCACCGCCAGCACCTCGCCACGCTTGTTGCGCCAGAGCATTTCCAGGTGGTGGATACGCCCCTTGATCTGCAACTCGGCCAACAGTGCGGCGCGCTGGTTCTCGTCGGCCCAGATACCGATCTGGTACAGGGTCAGGCCGATGGCCTCTTCGGTGCGGTAACCGGTCAGGCGGCAAAAGCCGTCGTTGACCTCCACATAACGGCCGGTGTCGCGCTCGGTGATGGAAATCGCATCGGGGCTGGAGTGGAACGCCTTGGCGAACTTCTCTTCACTGGCCTTGAGTGCGGCTTCCGAGCGTTGCTGTTGGGTGATATCGCGCAGCGTGGTGACGATGCATGGCTGGTCGCTGACCTTGATCAAGCGGCTGGAAATCATGCAGGTCAGGCTTTGGCCGTCCTTGTGATGCACTACGATAGCCACATTGCTCAGAGCCTGTTCGCGAATCACTTGCTCGATGCGCTGCAGGCGCTTGCTGGAATCGTCCCACAGGCCGATTTGTTCGGCGCTTTTGTCGAGCACTTCGGCGGCTGTAAAGCCAAACGTCTGGGTAAACGCTGGGTTGATTTCGATAAAGGCGCCGCTGTCCATGCGGGTGACGCAGATCGGGTCGGGGCTGGCCTGGAACAGGCTGGCGAACTTTTCTTCCGAGGCGGTCAGCCGTTGCTCGCGCTCGACCTGGTCGGTGATATCCAGCAAGGTGCCGGCCATGCGCAGGGGCTTGCCTGACTCATCGCGATACAGGCGTGCGCGGCTCTCCAGATAACGCGGGCTGCCGTCTTCCATTTGCACGCGATAGGTCAGCTGATAGTTGCCGTCCGGGCCTTCGCGCAAACTGCGGTACGCATGGCGCATGCCCTCGCGGTCCTCATCGGACATACCCTCGAAAAACGCATCGAACGACTCATGAAACGGCGCGGGCTCCAGCCCATGTAGCTGGGCGGCACGCGCCGAGCCATAAAGCATGCCGCTGGGGATGTGCCAATCCCAGGTGCCCAGTTGTGCGGAATCCAGGGCCAGGTCCAGGCGTTCCTGGCTTTCCTTGAGCGCTTGCTCGGCGTTTTTGCGTTCGGTGATGTCCAGAAAGGTGCTGATCAGGTACGCCTCGCCGTCCAGCTCCACCTTTTGCGCGCTGAGGGTGCCGTCATGGATCTGGCCGTTGCTGGCGCAGAACTGCACTTCCATGGTGATGGGTTCACCCTTGCGCTGCGTGGCTTTGACCAGCAGCGCACGCTGTTCCGGGTGGCGCCACAAGCCCAGTTCCAGGGTGGTACGACCGATGGCATCGGCCACCGGCCAGCCGAACAGCATCTCGAAATACTGGTTGGCTTCGCTGATCAAGCCGTCAGCCTGGCGCGTCAGCAGTACCATGTTCGGGCACAGGTGGAACAGGGTGGCAAAGCGCTTTTCCGAATGGCTGAGGGCGTGTTCACGGTCGCGTTGGTGCGTGATCTCGCGGATCACCCCGATCATGCGCCGCCGTCCGGCTTTGTCGGGAACCAGGCTGCCGCTGATTTCCAGCCAGTGCTGGCTGCCGTCGGGCCATTGGATGCGGTGGTGCATGGCGCGGTCGAGCGGCTCTCCGGCGAGCACCGCATGAAAGCCGCGCACCACTCGCGCACTGTCTTGCGGGGCCAGCAGGTCGAGGTAGTCGAGGTCCTTGGGCAGAGGCTGGCGCGGGTCAAAGCCGAATAACGCCTGGGTGCCCCGTGACCAGCTGATTCTTCCCGTGTCGATTTCCCAGGACCAGGCACCCAGCCGCGCGGCATTGAGGGCCGTCAGCAGTTGCGGGGCGCTGTCCCAGCTTTGTTCCGCCGCTTGAGGGTCCAGGGCGTAGATGCGGGGCAGGGGTGGAACCGGGTCAACGGGGTTGCGCATTATCAAAGGGCCTTGGCTCATTGAGAAAACCGCGCGGTTTGACCTAAACCCCTGGCCCGCACAGTGTCATGCCGGTAACCCTGGCAGATCGACCTGTGCATCCAACAGGCTCATGAAAGCCCGCGCAGCGTTCGACAGCGTCCTTTCGGTGTGCACGATATAGCCTAGCTGGCGACTGAGCTGTATGCCCGGCAAAGCGATACTTGCCACCTGATCATCGAGCATGGTGCGCGGTAACACGCTCCAGGCCAGGCCGATGGAGACCATCATCTTGATGGTTTCCAGGTAGTTAGTGCTCATCGCGATATTGGGTGTGAGGCCCTGGGCCTCGAACAGGCGGCTGACAATATGGTGGGTAAAGGTGTTGCCGCCGGGAAACACCGCCGGATGCCCGGCGATATCGGCCAGGCTGACGGAGCCGTTGCTGATCAGGCTGTGTTCGGGCGCCACCACAAAATCCAGCGGGTCGTCCCACACGCGGGTAGCTTGCACCAGGTTGTGGGGCTCTGGCGCCAGGGTGATCACCGCGACTTCCGCACGGCCGTGGAGGATTTCTTCGTAGGCCACTTCTGAATCCAGAAACTGAATATCCAGCGCCACATTCGGGTATTGCCGAGTGAAAGTGCGCAGGATCGGTGGCAGACGGTGCAGGCCAATATGGTGGCTGGTGGCCAGGGTCAGGCGCCCGCTGACCTCGCCGGTGAGGTTGGTGAGGGCGCGGCGGGTGTCGTCCAGCACGTTGAGGATTTGATAAGCGCGTGGCAGCAAAGCCCGCCCGGCCTCGGTCAAGCCGACCTCGCGGCCCAGGCGGTCGAACAGCCGTACCTTCAATTGCTGTTCCAGGCCGGCGATGCGTTTGCTGATAGCCGGCTGGGTCAGGTGCAGGCGTTCGCCGGCACCGGAGAAGCTGCCGGTCTCGGCGATGGCGATAAAGGCGTTGAGGTTGGCCAGGTCCATGGTGCTATTCCAGTTGGTAATCCAAAGCATAAAAAATATGAATTTGAGTTATTTAATGTAGCGCCATACCATCAGCCTCACAAGCCAAAGGGTTATTGAAAAGCCCGGCGTATAGAAGCACCGCTGATGAGGACCGACTGATGGCCGGCAAAACGCTTTACGACAAGCTTTGGGATTCCCATGAAGTGAAACGTCGCGATGATGGATCGTCGCTGATCTATATCGACCGTCACATCATCCATGAAGTGACCTCGCCCCAAGCGTTCGAAGGCCTGCGACTGGCCGGGCGCAAGCCTTGGCGCGTCGACTCCATCATCGCCACGCCGGACCACAATGTGCCGACCACCCCTGAGCGCAAGGGCGGCATCGAAGCCATTGCCGACCAGGTTTCGCGGTTGCAGGTGCAGACCCTTGACGACTATTGCGACGAGTACGGCATCACCGAATTCAAGATGAACGACGTGCGCCAAGGCATCGTCCACGTCATCGGCCCGGAGCAGGGTGCAACTTTGCCGGGCATGACTGTGGTGTGCGGTGACTCCCATACCTCCACCCACGGCGCGTTCGGCGCTCTGGCCCATGGCATCGGCACCTCCGAGGTGGAACATGTGTTCGCCACCCAGTGCCTGGTGGCCAAGAAAATGAAGAACATGTTGGTACGCGTCGAAGGCCAATTGCCGTTTGGCGTGACGGCCAAAGACATCGTACTGGCCGTGATCGGCAAGATCGGCACCGCGGGCGGTAACGGCCATGCCATCGAGTTCGCCGGCAGTGCAATCCGCGACCTGTCCATCGAAGGGCGCATGACCATCTGCAACATGTCCATCGAAGCCGGTGCCCGCGTGGGCATGGTGGCGGCGGACGAAAAGACCGTCGAATACGTCAAGGGCCGCCCGTTCGCGCCACAAGGCGCCGATTGGGACGCCGCCGTCGAAGCCTGGAAAGACCTGGTCTCCGACGCCGATGCGGTGTTCGACACCGTGGTCGAACTCGACGCTGCGCAGATCAAGCCACAAGTCAGCTGGGGCACTTCGCCGGAAATGGTCTTGGCCGTCGACCAGAACGTGCCGGACCCGGCCAAAGAGGCCGACCTGGTCAAGCGTGGCTCCATCGAGCGTGCCTTGAAATACATGGGGTTGACCGCCAACCAGGCGATCACCGATATCCAGTTGGACCGGGTGTTTATCGGCTCCTGCACCAACTCGCGGATCGAAGACCTGCGCGCCGCGGCGGTGATCGCCAAGGGCCGCAAGGTGGCCTCGACCATCAAGCAAGCCATTGTGGTGCCAGGTTCCGGGCTGGTTAAAGCCCAGGCGGAAGCCGAAGGCCTGGACAAGATCTTCCTCGAGGCCGGTTTTGAATGGCGTGAGCCGGGCTGCTCGATGTGCCTGGCGATGAACCCGGACCGCCTGGAGTCGGGCGAGCATTGCGCATCGACCTCCAACCGTAACTTCGAAGGGCGCCAAGGCGCGGGTGGGCGTACCCACCTGGTGAGCCCGGCCATGGCCGCCGCCGCTGCCGTCAACGGTCGTTTCATCGACGTTCGCGAATTGATCTGAGGAAAACCCGATGAGAGCTTTTACCCAACACACAGGCCTTGTAGCGCCGTTGGACCGTGCCAACGTAGACACCGACCAGATCATCCCCAAGCAATTCTTGAAGTCGATCAAGCGCACTGGCTTCGGCCCCAACCTGTTCGATGAGTGGCGCTACCTGGACGTGGGCTACGCCTACCAGGACAACTCCAAGCGCCCGCTGAACAAGGACTTTGTGCTCAACGCCGAGCGCTACCAAGGCGCCAGTGTGTTGCTGGCCCGGGAAAACTTCGGCTGCGGCTCCAGCCGCGAGCACGCCCCGTGGGCCCTGGAAGAGTACGGCTTTCGCAGCATCATCGCGCCGAGCTATGCCGATATCTTCTTCAACAACAGCTTCAAGAACGGCCTGTTGCCGATCATCTTGGGCGACGCTGAAGTGGACGAGTTGTTCCAGCAAGTGGAAGCCAATGTCGGCTACCAGTTGACGGTGGACCTGGCCGCGCAGACCGTGACCCGCCCGGACGGTAAGGTGTATCACTTTGAGGTGGATGCCTTCCGTAAGCACTGCCTGATCAACGGCCTGGACGACATCGGCCTGACCTTGCAGGACGGCGATGCGATTGCTGCGTTTGAGGCCAAGCACCGGGCGAGCCAGCCCTGGTTGTTTCGCGATGCCTGATTTGCGGTAAACCGTGCGGGCCCCATCGCGGGCAAGCCCGACTCCCACATTGGAGTGCATTCCAACTGTGGGAGCTGGCTTGCCTGCGATAGCGCCAGTGCAACCACCACAAACCCAAGGAAAGCCACCATGACCACCCCCGCCCACACCCAAGTCGTGCAAAAACAATTCGGCGAGCAAGCCTCGGCCTACCTGAGCAGTGCCGTGCACGCCCAAGGCACCGAATTCGCCGTGCTGCAAGCCGAACTGGCAGGGCAGGGCGCTGCGCGACTGCTGGACTTGGGCTGCGGTGCCGGTCATGTCAGCTTCCACGTGGCGCCTCTGGTCAAAGAGGTGGTGGCCTACGACCTGTCCCAGCCTATGCTCGACGTGGTGGCCGCCGCCGCCAAAGACCGCAACCTGGCCAACATCCGCACCGTGCACGGCGCCGCCGAGCGCCTGCCCTTCGCTGACGGTGAGTTCGACTTCGTGTTCAGCCGCTACTCGGCCCATCATTGGAGCGACCTCGGCCTGGCCCTGCGTGAAGTGCGCCGGGTGCTCAAGCCGGGCGGCGTGGCGGCATTTGTGGATGTCTTGTCACCGGGCAGCCCACTGTTGGACACTTACCTGCAAACCGTCGAAGTGCTGCGCGACACCAGCCACGTGCGTGATTACTCCGGTGCCGAGTGGATGCGCCAGTTGAGTGAGGCCGGCCTGCACGTGCGCAACAGCAGTCGCCAGCGCTTGCGCCTGGAGTACACCTCGTGGGTTGAGCGCATGCGCACGCCAGAGGTACTGCGTGCAGCAATCCTTGAGCTGCAAAAGGCGATGGGCCAGGAAGTACGCGATTATTACGAAGTTCAAGCCGACGGCACCTTCAGCACCGATGTGCTGGTGGTCTTCGCCGAACGCTGATTGATTTTTCCCGACCTGCCCACGGGCGGGTCGCTTGATGAAATGAGGAACGCATGAGCAAGCAGATTCTGATTCTCCCTGGCGACGGTATTGGTCCGGAAATCATGGCCGAAGCGGTCAAGGTTCTTGAGCTTGCCAACAGCAAGTACAGCCTGGGCTTCGAGCTGAGCCACGACGTGATCGGCGGCGCTGCCATCGACAAGCACGGCGTGCCGCTGGCTGACGAGACCCTCGACCGTGCCCGGGCTGCCGATGCCGTGCTGCTCGGCGCCGTGGGTGGGCCGAAATGGGACAAGATCGAGCGTGATATCCGCCCTGAGCGTGGCCTGCTGAAAATTCGTGCGCAACTGGGCCTGTTCGGCAACCTGCGCCCGGCCATCCTCTACCCGCAACTGGCCGACGCGTCGAGCCTCAAGCCGGAAGTGGTAGCGGGCCTGGATATCCTCATCGTGCGCGAGCTGACCGGCGGTATCTACTTCGGCTCGCCACGGGGTGTGCGCGAGTTGGAAAATGGCGAACGCCAGGCCTACGACACGCTGCCGTACAGTGAGAGCGAAATCCGCCGTATCGCCCGTGTCGGTTTCGACATGGCGCGCGTGCGCGGTAAAAAGGTCTGCTCGGTGGATAAAGCCAACGTGCTGGCCTCCAGCCAACTGTGGCGTGAAATCGTCGAAGAAGTCGCCAAGGATTACCCGGATGTCGAACTGAGCCACATGTACGTCGACAACGCCGCCATGCAACTGGTGCGCGCGCCCAAGCAGTTCGACGTGATCGTCACCGACAACCTGTTCGGCGACATCCTGTCCGACCAGGCGTCGATGCTCACCGGTTCCATCGGCATGCTGCCGTCGGCATCCCTGGATACCAACAACAAAGGCATGTACGAGCCGTGCCACGGTTCTGCGCCGGACATCGCGGGGCAGGGCATTGCCAACCCATTGGCGACCATTTTGTCGGTGTCGATGATGCTGCGTTACAGCTTCAACCTGGGCGATGCCGCGGACGCCATCGAGAAGGCCGTCAGCCTGGTGCTGGATCAGGGCCTGCGTACTGGCGATATCTGGTCCCAGGGTTGCACCAAGGTCGGGACGCAAGAAATGGGCGACGCAGTAGTCGCCGCGCTGCGGAATCTGTAATCTCTCGGGCCCGCTTGCAGTTGTTGCTGCAAGGCGGCCCACTTTTTAACAAGGTGTAGTTGCGATGAAACGTGTAGGTCTGATCGGTTGGCGCGGTATGGTCGGTTCCGTGCTCATGCAGCGGATGCTGGAAGAGCAGGATTTCGATCTTATTGAGCCGGTGTTTTTCACCACTTCGAACGTAGGTGGCCAAGGGCCGTCCGTGGGCAAGGATATTGCCCCGCTCAAGGATGCCTACAGCATTGAAGAGTTGAAGAGCCTCGACGTGATCCTGACGTGCCAGGGTGGCGACTACACCAGCGAAGTCTTCCCCAAGCTGCGCGAAGCCGGCTGGCAGGGTTACTGGATCGACGCCGCCTCGAGCCTGCGCATGCAGGACGACGCGGTGATCATCCTCGACCCGGTCAACCGCAAGGTCATCGACCAGCAACTTGATGCCGGCACCAAGAACTACGTGGGCGGCAACTGCACCGTCAGCCTGATGCTGATGGGCCTGGGCGGCCTGTTCGAAGCTGGCCTGGTGGAGTGGATGAGCGCCATGACCTATCAGGCGGCCTCCGGTGCCGGCGCGCAGAACATGCGTGAACTGATCAAGCAGATGGGCGCGACCCACGCCGCTGTCGCCGATCAACTGGCTGACCCGGCCAGTGCGATCCTCGACATCGACCGCCGTGTGGCCGAAGCCATGCGTAGCGACGCCTACCCGACCGAGAACTTCGGCGTGCCATTGGCCGGTAGCTTGATCCCATGGATCGACAAGGAACTGCCTAACGGCCAGAGCCGCGAAGAGTGGAAGGCCCAGGCCGAAACCAACAAGATCCTGGGGCGCTTCAAGAACCCGATCCCCGTGGATGGCATCTGCGTGCGTATTGGCGCCATGCGTTGCCATAGCCAGGCGCTGACCATCAAGCTGAACAAAGACGTGCCGATCGCCGATATCGAAGGCCTGATCAGCCAGCACAACCCCTGGGTCAAGCTGGTGCCGAACAACCGCGATGTCAGCATGCAGGAGCTGAGCCCGACCAAGGTCACCGGCACCCTGAATGTACCGGTGGGCCGTCTGCGCAAGCTGAACATGGGCAGCCAGTTCCTCGGCGCGTTCACCGTCGGCGACCAACTGCTGTGGGGCGCGGCTGAGCCGTTGCGTCGCATGTTGCGGATTTTGCTGGAGCGTTGATCGCTTGAGGCAATAACAGAAACCCGCGTTCTGGTGACAGGCGCGGGTTTTTTGTTGCCTTTGAGGCCCTTATCGCAGGCAAGCCAGCTCCCACACTTGAATGTATTAACAGGTCAAAATGTGGGAGCTGGCTTGCCTGCGAAGACGGCCTAACAGTCAACACAGCTGGACCGGGTACATATCCGTTATTTAGGTAACGGCCACCTAGGGTTCCGCCCTGACGGCGGCTCACTTTTGAAAAAGCGCAAAAGTAAGCAAAACGCTCTTGCCCCACCACTCGGC
>NZ_QODJ01000054.1:0-43833 GCF_009935965.1 Pseudomonas sp. L13 | reverse complement strand
AGCGCTTTGCTTACTTTCGCCTGGGCCGGCATTCCGGCTTTTCGAAAGTGAGCCGCCGTCAGGGCGGAACCCTAAGTAGCCGTTACCGCAGGAATGGATATGTACACGATCCAGCTGTGTTGACTGTTAGGCCGTCTTCGCAGGCAAGCCAGCTCCCACATTCAGATCGTGGGGGGCAGGTGGATAGGTGTCGGCAGGCCGGGCGTCACGGGAGCAAGCTCCCTCGCCACAGGTCCAGCGCCGTACCAAAATTGTGCAGATACCTGTGGCCAACGCGAGCACATCTGCATTCTGTGCACTGCACATCAAAAGCCTTGATAAAAGCGCGCAGCCGCTCAGCTATACTCCCCTCCATTTGAACGGCCCTCGAGGAATTACTGTGAAGAACTGGACCCTGCGCCAAAGGATTTTGGCGAGCTTTGCGGTAATTATCGCGATCATGCTGTTGATGGTCGTGGTCTCGTATTCGCGGCTGCTGAAAATCGAAATCAGCGAAAACTCGGTCCGAGACGATGCCGTGCCCGGGGTGTTTTTCAGCTCGATGATTCGCAGTGCCTGGGTCGACAGCTACCTGCAAACCCAGGAACTGGTCGGCATCCACAAGAACCAGGGCATTTCCGAGGTCGACAAGCAGGACTACAAGTCTTTCGAAGCACGGCTCGAACAGCACATGGGTAGCTATGCGGCGACGATCAATATCGATCAGGATCGCACCGAATTCGATGCCTTCGAAAAACTGCATCAGAACTACAATCGGATTCTCGCTCAGGTCCTGGAAGCACATCAGAGCAACAATTCAGCCGAAGCGCTGCGGTTGTTCAACGAGCAACTGACCCCCGCCTGGACCGCAGGCCGCATGAAGCTCAATGACATTATCAATGAGAACAAGCAGGTTGCCGACAACGCCACCGCCGCCATCGATGATGCGGTAGCGGCCGCGAAGATCAGCATGGGCGTCTCGCTGTTGCTGGCGATTCTCGCCGCCGCGCTGTGTGGCCTGTTGCTGATGCGCGCGATCATGGCGCCGATGCAGCGTATCGTTCAAATCCTCGAAGTCATGCGCACCGGCGACTTGAGCAAGCGCCTGAACCTGGAGCGCAAGGACGAATTCAACGCGGTTGAAACCGGCTTCAACGACATGATGACCGAGCTGACAGCCCTGGTGTCCCAGGCACAGCGTTCATCGGTACAGGTCACTACCTCGGTCACCGAGATTGCCGCGACTTCCAAGCAGCAGCAGGCGACTGCTACCGAGACGGCGGCCACCACCACCGAAATCGGCGCCACGTCCCGCGAGATCGCTGCCACGTCCAAGGACTTGGTCCGCACCATGACCGAAGTGTCCACCGCCGCCGACCAGGCCTCGGTGGCAGCAGGTTCCGGCCAGCAGGGCCTGGCCCGCATGGAAGAGACCATGCACTCAGTGATGGGCGCCGCCGACCTGGTCAACGCCAAGCTGGCGATCCTCAATGAGAAGGCCGGCAACATTAACCAAGTGGTAGTGACCATCGTAAAAGTGGCCGACCAGACCAACCTGCTGTCCCTGAATGCGGCCATCGAGGCTGAGAAAGCCGGTGAATACGGGCGCGGCTTTGCCGTGGTTGCCACCGAAGTGCGCCGCCTGGCCGACCAGACCGCCGTGGCGACCTACGATATCGAACAGATGGTGCGCGAGATCCAGTCGGCGGTGTCGGCAGGGGTGATGGGCATGGACAAGTTTTCCGAGGAGGTGCGTCGCGGCATGTCCGAGGTGCAACAAGTGGGGGAGCAACTGTCGCAGATCATCCATCAGGTACAAGCTTTGGCGCCGCGGGTGTTGATGGTCAACGAAGGCATGCAGGCCCAGGCCACCGGCGCCGAGCAGATCAACCATGCGCTGGTGCAATTGGGCGATGCCAGCAGCCAGACCGTCGAATCCCTGCGCCAGGCCAGCTTTGCCATTGATGAACTGAGCCAGGTTGCGGTCGGTCTGCGCAGCGGCGTCTCGCGTTTCAAAGTCTGATGAGCGAGCTCGCGGCTAAACGCGGTGCCGTCCCGGCAGCGAAAAAGGCGTTGTTCCTGGTGTTTCGCATCGGCAACGAACGCTTTGCCCTCAAGGCCACCGAAGTGGCCGAGGTGCTGCCGCGCCTGGCGCTTAAACCCATCGCCCAAGCGCCGTTATGGGTGGCGGGTATCTTCGCCCATCGTGGGGTGCTGGTGCCGGTCATCGACTTAAGCGCGCTGACGTTCGGCACTTCGGCCCAGGCGCGTACCAGTACGCGCCTGGTGTTGGTCAATTACCAGCCGCAGCCCTGGAGTGAGGCGCGTTGGCTGGGGCTGATCCTGGAACAGGCCACCGACACCCTGCGTTGCGACCCCGCCGAGTTCCAGCCCTATGGCCTGGACAACCAGCAGGCGCCGTACCTGGGGCCGGTGCGTGAGGATGCCCAGGGCTTGATGCAGTGGATTGGCGTCGCGGATCTGTTGACCGCGCCAGTGCGCGCCTTGCTGTTCTCCGCCGAGTTGAGCCTATGAGCAACGACCCGCGGTTTTTCGCGTTCTTGAAAGAACGCATTGGCCTGGACGTCGCTTCGGTGGGCGAGGCGATCATCGAGCGCGCGGTGCGCCAGCGCTGCCAGTCGTCCCAGTCGCCGTCGGCGCAGGCTTACTGGCAGCACCTGCAAACCTCCCAGGACGAGCAGCAGGCGCTGATCGAAGCGGTGATCGTCCCCGAGACCTGGTTTTTCCGCTATCCCGAATCCTTTGCAACCCTGGCCCGCCTGGCCCAGGTGCGCCTGGCCGAGATCAATCAGCTGCGCGCCCTGCGCATTCTCAGCCTGCCGTGTTCGACCGGCGAAGAGCCCTATTCGATTGCCATGGCCTTGCTCGATGCGGGGTTGGCGCCCCACCAGTTCAAAGTGCAGGGCATGGACGTCAGCCCGCTGTCTGTTGAGCGCGCGCGGCGGGGCGTGTACGGCAAGAACTCGTTTCGCGGCGCCGACCTTGAGTTTCGCGACCGCCACTTCACTGAAGACGCAGGCAGTTACCGCATCGCCGACCGAGTGCGTGAGCAAGTGCGCCTGCAAGTCGGCAACTTGCTGGACCCGGCACTGCTGGCGAACGAGCCAACCTACGACTTTGTGTTCTGCCGCAACCTGCTGATCTACTTCGACCAACCGACCCAGAAACAGGTCTTTGATGTGCTCAAGGCGTTGACTCACGTGGACGGCGTGCTGTTTATCGGCCCGGCCGAGGGCAGCCTGCTGGGGCGCCACGGCATGCGCTCCATCGGCGTACCGCAGTCCTTCGCTTTCAGTCGGCATGTAGAACCGACCCCGCCGCCAGCACCTGTGGTCAAACCGACGCCCGCGCCGCTACCGCAACGCAGGGCGGCGCCGATACCGCTCAAGCCGCGGCCGTTCAGCACGGTCAGCCCCAGCGTGCCACCGGTCAAAGGGGTGCCTACCGATGCCGGGGATTTGCTCAGCCAGATTGCTACCCTGGCCAACGAGGGCAAAAGTGCCGAGGCCCGTGCGGCCTGCGAGCGCTATTTGAGCAGTCACCCACCGGCCGCCCAGGTATTTTATTGGTTGGGCCTGCTCAGCGATGTGGCTGGCAGTGCCTTGGAGGCCCAAGGGTATTATCGAAAAGCCCTGTATCTGGAACCGCAACATCCCCAGGCCCTGATGCACCTGGCCGCGTTGCTCGAGTCCCAGGGCGACAGTGCCGGCGCGCGTCGTCTTCAGGCCCGCGCCGCCCGTAGCGAGCGAGCTGACAGTGAGTCCAAACGATGAGTAGCCCTGACGTGCTCGACACCGCAGGCCTGGACCTGACGCTGACCGATACCCAAGCCATTGACGACTGTTGGAACCGCATCGGTATCCATGGCGACAAGTCCTGCCCGTTGTTGGCCGAGCACATCCATTGTCGCAATTGCTCGGTGTACTCCGCCGCCGCCACGCGCCTGCTTGACCGCTACGCGCTGCAACAGGACGATCATCACGCGCAGGCAACTGCCGAAGCGGATAACGAGGTGGTCACCCGTTCGCTGTTGATGTTCCGCCTCGGCGAAGAATGGCTCGGCATCGCCACCCGTTGCCTGGTAGAAGTAGCGCCGTTGCAGCCGATCCACTCGCTGCCGCACCAGCGCTCCCGGGCGCTGCTGGGCGTGGCCAACGTACGCGGGGCGCTGGTGGCATGCCTGTCGCTGGTGGAACTGTTGGGCCTGGACAGCACCAGTACCGGCGCCAGCGGCGGGCGGATCATGCCGCGCATGCTGATCATCGCTGCCCAGGATGGCCCGGTCGTGGTACCGGTAGATGAAGTAGACGGCATCCACGCCATCGATGAGCGCACCCTGCAGGCCGCGTCGGTGTCCGGCACCCAGGCCAGCGCCCGCTACACCCAAGGCGTGTTGCAGTGGAAAGGCCGCAGCCTGCGTTGGCTGGACGAAGCGCAATTGTTGTCCGCCGTGACCCGGAGCCTCGCATGACCCCCGACCAGATGCGCGATGCCTCGCTGTTGGAACTGTTCAGCCTGGAAGCCGATGCGCAGACCCAGGTGTTGAGCGCGGGCCTGCTGGCGCTGGAGCGCAACCCGACCCAGGCCGACCAGCTCGAAGCCTGCATGCGCGCCGCGCATTCACTCAAAGGGGCGGCGCGGATTGTCGGCGTGGATGCCGGGGTCAGCGTGGCCCACGTCATGGAAGACTGCCTGGTCAGCGCCCAGGAAGGCCGCCTGTACCTGCAACCTGAACATATCGACGCGTTGCTGCAAGGCACCGACCTGCTGATGCGTATCGCCACCCCTGGCAACGATGTGGGGCCGGCGGATATCGAGGCGTACGTTGCGCTGATGGAGCGCTTGCTCGACCCCTCGCAGCCGATTGCCACGCCGCTGCCAAAACCCGAGCCCATCAGTGCGCCGCGGGTTGACGCGTTGCTGCTGGAGCCCGAGCTGGAGCCCGCGCCAGCGGTCAGTAGCGAAGCCCCGCGCCAGAACAAGCGCATGACCGAAGGCGGCGAGCGTGTGCTGCGGGTCACAGCCGAGCGCTTGAACAGCCTGTTGGACTTGTCCAGCAAATCCCTGGTGGAAACCCAGCGGCTCAAGCCGTACCTGGCCAGCCTGCAGCGGCTCAAGCGCATTCAGAGCAACAGCTTGCGTGCCCTCGACGCCCTGGATGGCCAGCTCAAATCCCTGGACCTGAACCTGGAAGCCCAGGAAGCCCTGGCCGATACCCGTCGCCTGCTGAGTGAAGCCCAGGCCTTGCTGGCGGAAAAAAACGCCGAGCTGGATGAGTTCGGCTGGCAGGCCGGCCAGCGTGCCCAGGTGCTCTACGACACCGCGTTGGCCTGCCGCATGCGACCGTTTGCCGACGTGCTGGCCGGGCAGGTGCGCATGGTGCGTGACCTCGGTCGCAGCCTGGGCAAGCAAGTGCGCCTGGAGATCGAGGGCGAAAAGACCCAGGTCGACCGTGACGTGCTGGAAAAGCTCGAAGCGCCGCTCACCCATTTATTGCGCAATGCGGTCGACCACGGCATCGAAACCCCTGAGCAACGCGTGCTGGCGGGCAAACCGGCGGAGGGCTTGATTCGCCTGCGCGCGTCCCATCAGGCCGGGCTGCTGGTGCTGGAGCTGAGCGACGACGGCAACGGTGTCGACCTCGAGCGCCTGCGCGGCACCATCGTCGACCGGCACCTGTCGCCGGTGGAAACGGCCCTGCGCCTGAGCGAAGAAGAACTGCTCACGTTCCTGTTCCTGCCGGGGTTCAGCCTGCGCGACAAAGTCACCGAAGTCTCCGGGCGCGGGGTCGGCCTGGACGCGGTGCAACATATGGTTCGCCAGCTGCGCGGCGCGGTGGTGCTGGAACAGACGGCGGGGCAGGGCAGCCGCTTCCATCTGGAGGTGCCGTTGACCTTGTCGGTGGTGCGCAGCCTGGTGGTGGAAGTCGGCGAAGAAGCCTATGCCTTCCCCCTGGCGCATATCGAACGCATGTGCGACCTGGCCCCCGACGACATCGTGCAGTTGGAAGGCCGCCAGCACTTCTGGCATGAGGGCCGGCACGTCGGCCTGGTTGCCGCCAGCCAGTTGCTGCAGCGCCCGCCGGGGCAGACCCCGTCAGATACCTTGAAAGTGGTGGTGATCCGCGAGCGCGATGCCGTGTACGGGATTGCCGTGGAGCGCTTTATCGGCGAGCGCACCCTGGTGGTGTTGCCGCTGGATGATCGCCTGGGCAAAGTCCAGGACATTTCTGCCGGGGCCTTGCTTGATGACGGCTCGGTGGTGTTGATCGTCGACGTCGAAGACATGCTGCGTTCAGTGGATAAATTGCTCAACACCGGCCGCCTGGAGCGCATCGCCCGGCGCAGCCAGCAGGCCACCGAAGCGCCGCGCAAACGCGTGCTGGTGGTGGACGACTCACTGACGGTGCGTGAGTTGCAACGAAAATTGTTACTCAATCGTGGTTATGAAGTCGCTGTGGCGGTCGATGGCATGGATGGCTGGAACGCATTGCGCTCCGAGGACTTCGACCTGCTTATCACGGATATTGATATGCCTCGCATGGACGGTATTGAATTGGTCACACTTTTGCGCCGTGACAGTCGCCTGCAATCGTTGCCGGTGATGGTGGTTTCTTACAAGGATCGTGAAGAAGACCGCCGCCGTGGCCTCGACGCCGGGGCCGACTATTATTTAGCCAAAGCCAGTTTCCACGACGACGCCTTGCTCGACGCCGTGGTTGAACTGATTGGAGGCGCCCGGGCATGAGGATTGCGATCGTCAATGACATGCCCCTGGCCGTAGAGGCCTTGCGCCGCGCCCTGAGTTACGAGTCCGCCCATGAGGTGGTGTGGGTGGCCAGCAATGGCCTGGAAGCGGTGCAACGTTGTGCCGAGCTGACCCCGGACCTGATCCTGATGGACCTGATCATGCCGGTGATGGACGGCGTGGAGGCTACCCGGCAGATCATGGCCGACACGCCATGCCCGATCGTGATCGTCACTGTCGACCGCCAGGCCAACGTCAGCCGTGTATTCGAAGCCATGGGTCACGGCGCCCTGGATGTGGTAGATACCCCGGCACTGGGCGTGGGCAACCCCAAGGATGCGGCGGCGCCGCTGCTGCGCAAGATCCTCAATATTGGCTGGCTGATCGGCCAGCGCGGCACGCGGGTGCGTGCCGAAACCCCGCCTCAGCGGGTCACCGGCAAGCGTCAACGGCTGGTAGCCATTGGTTCTTCGGCCGGTGGGCCGGCGGCACTGGAAGTGCTGCTCAAAGGTTTGCCCCGGGAGTTTCCCGCTGCCATCGTGCTGGTGCAGCACGTGGACCAGGTGTTTGCCGCCGGCATGGCCGAGTGGCTGAGCAGCGCTTCCGGCCTGCCGGTGCGCCTGGCCTGCGAAGGCGAACCGCCTCAACCCGGCGTGGTATTGCTGGCCGGCACTAACCACCATATTCGCTTGTTGAAAAATGGCACGCTAGCCTATACCGCAGAGCCGGTGAACGAGATTTACCGGCCGTCGATCGACGTGTTTTTCGAAAGTGTTGCCAGCTACTGGAACGGTGACGCCGTCGGCGTCTTGCTCACCGGCATGGGGCGCGACGGCGCCCAGGGCCTCAAGCTGATGCGGGAACAAGGATATTTGACCATCGCCCAGGACCAACAGAGCTCGGCGGTGTATGGCATGCCCAAAGCGGCGGCGGCGATTGATGCTGCTGTTGAAATTCGCCCACTGGATAGAATTGCGCCCCGATTGCTGGAGGTCTTTGCAAAATGAACAAAAATCTCCCGCCGTGCTGGCTTGCAGGTAGTAATTCAGGTGACTGCACATGAATGATTTACAGCTCGACGACTTCAAGACCGACGAAAACGCCGCCATGGTGTTGCTGGTCGACGACCAGGCCATGATCGGTGAAGCCGTGCGACGTGGCCTGGCCCATGAAGAAAACATCGACTTCCACTTTTGCGCCGACCCGCACCAGGCCATTGCCCAGGCGATCCGCATCAAGCCCACGGTGATCCTGCAAGACCTGGTGATGCCGGGCCTGGACGGCCTGACCCTGGTGCGCGAGTACCGCAATCACCCGGCCACCGCGAATATCCCGATCATCGTGCTGTCCACCAAGGAGGACCCGCTGATCAAGAGCGCGGCCTTTGCGGCCGGGGCCAACGATTACCTGGTCAAGCTGCCGGACAACATCGAGTTGGTGGCGCGCATCCGCTATCACTCGCGCTCCTACATGACGCTGTTGCAGCGCGACGCGGCCTACCGCGCGTTGCGCGTCAGCCAGCAACAGTTGCTGGACACCAACCTGGTGCTGCAACGCCTGATGAACTCCGATGGCCTGACCGGGCTGTCCAACCGCCGCCACTTCGACGAATACCTGGAGCTGGAATGGCGCCGCGCCATGCGCGACCAGACCCAACTGTCGCTGCTAATGATCGACGTGGACTTCTTCAAAACCTTCAACGACAGCTTCGGCCACGTCGAGGGCGACGAAGCCCTGCGCAAAGTCGCCAACACCATCCGTGAAGCCAGCAGCCGTCCTTCGGATTTGCCGGCGCGCTACGGCGGCGAAGAGTTCGCGCTGGTCCTGCCCAACACCTCGCCGGGCGGCGCACGCCTGGTCGCGGAAAAACTGCGCATGGCGGTGGCGGCGTTGAAAATCCCGCACATCGCCCCGGCTGAAGGTGCCAGCCTGACCATCAGTATTGGGCTGTCGACGTTGACGCCGGTCCAAGGTACGGACTGTCGGCAGTTGATCATGGCGGCGGACAAAGGGTTGTACACGGCCAAGAACAATGGGCGTAATCAGGTGGGCATCGAGTAATCCCAAGCGCCGCCCAACCCCTGTGGGAGCGGGCTTGCCTGCGATGGCGGTGTATCCGTCACACAAGTATCGACTGGTACACCGCCATCGCAGGCAAGCCAGCTCCCACATTTGATCTCTATTGTGCTGCGGATCGTGTACAAACCCCCGCCTTTTCGGCCAAGCGGGCTGCCGTTTCCAGCCGTTTGCCGTTATACTCGCCGGCTTTCAAAAGTTCGCCAACGAGTGCTGCCCGCCATGGAAATCAACCCGATCCTTAACACCATCAAGGACCTGTCCGAGCGCTCCGAAACTATTCGGGGGTATCTTTGACTACGATCAAAAGCATGAGCGTCTGACCGAGGTCAATCGCGAGCTTGAAGATCCGAGTGTCTGGAACAAACCTGAATACGCCCAGGAACTGGGGCGCGAGCGCGCTGCGCTGGCACAGATCGTCGATACCCTCGACGAACTGAACACCGGCCTGGGTGATTGCCGCGACCTGCTGGACATGGCCGTCGAAGAAAACGACGAAGGCGCAGTGGGCGATGTCGTCGCCGAGCTGGCCCGTCTCGAGGAAAACCTCGCCAAGCTTGAATTCCGCCGCATGTTCAGCCATGAAATGGACCCGAACAACGCCTACCTGGATATCCAGGCCGGTTCCGGCGGCACCGAGGCCCAGGACTGGGCCAACATCCTGCTGCGCATGTACCTGCGCTGGGCTGACAAGCGCGGTTTCGACGCGACCATCATGGAACTGTCCGCCGGTGAAGTGGCCGGTATCAAGGGCGCGACCGTGCATATCAAGGGCGAATACGCCTTTGGCTGGCTGCGCACCGAGATCGGCGTGCACCGCCTGGTGCGCAAGAGCCCGTTCGACTCCGGCAACCGTCGCCACACCTCATTCTCTGCGGTGTTCGTCTCGCCAGAGATCGACGACAAGGTGGAAATCGAGATCAACCCGGCCGACCTGCGGATCGACACCTACCGTTCCTCCGGTGCCGGTGGCCAGCACGTAAACACCACTGACTCGGCCGTACGTATTACCCACGTACCGACCAACACCGTGGTCAGCTGCCAGAACGAACGTTCCCAGCACGCCAACAAGGACACCGCCATGAAAATGCTGCGGGCCAAGTTGTACGAGCAGGAAATGCAGAAGCGCAACGCCGCTTCCCAGGCGCTGGAAGAAACCAAGTCGGATATCGGCTGGGGCCACCAGATCCGTTCGTACGTGCTCGATGCCTCGCGGATCAAGGATCTGCGCACTAATATCGAACGCAGCGATTGCGACAAGGTACTCGACGGCGATATCGACGAATACCTGGAAGCCAGCCTGAAATCCGGCCTCTAATACCCTCTGTGGGAGCGGGCTTGCCCGCGATCCCCCGCCGAAGGCTGGGGGCAACGAACCTGATGGAATATTTAAAGACATGAGCGACCAACAACTCGACCCGCAAGCCCTGCAACAGGAAGAAAACTCCCTGATCGCCCTGCGCAAGGAAAAGCTTGCTGCCGAGCGCGCCAAGGGTAACGCCTTCCCCAACGACTTCCGCCGCGACAACTACTGCGATGCCTTGCAGAAGCAATACGCGGACAAGACCAAGGAAGAACTGGCAGAGGCTGCGATCCCGGTCAAGGTGGCAGGTCGCATCATGCTCAACCGTGGCTCGTTCATGGTGATCCAGGACATGACCGGTCGCATCCAGGTCTATGTCAACCGCAAGACCCTGTCCGAAGAAACCCTGGCCTCGGTGAAGACCTGGGACATGGGCGACATCATCGCAGCCGAAGGCACCTTGGCCCGTTCCGGCAAGGGCGACCTGTACGTCGAGATGACCAACGTGCGCCTGTTGACCAAGTCCCTGCGCCCGCTGCCAGACAAGCACCACGGCCTGACCGACACCGAACAGCGCTATCGCCAGCGCTACGTTGACCTGATCGTCAACGAAGACGTGCGCCAGACCTTCCGCGTGCGCTCGCAAGTCATTGCCCACATCCGCAGCTTCCTGATGCAGCGTGACTTCCTGGAAGTCGAAACCCCGATGCTGCAGACCATCCCCGGTGGTGCCGCAGCCAAGCCGTTCGAAACCCACCACAACGCGTTGGACATGGAAATGTTCCTGCGTATCGCACCAGAGCTGTACCTCAAGCGCCTGGTGGTTGGCGGCTTCGAGAAAGTGTTCGAGATCAACCGCAACTTCCGCAACGAAGGCGTCTCGACCCGTCACAACCCGGAATTCACCATGTTGGAGTTCTACCAGGCCTACGCCGACTACGAAGACAACATGGACCTGACCGAAGAGCTGTTCCGCGAGCTGGCACAGCTGGTGCTGGGCAGCACTGACGTGCCGTACGGCGACAAGGTGTTCCACTTCGGCGAGCCGTTCGTGCGCCTGTCGGTGTTCGACTCGATCCTCAAGTACAACCCCGAGCTGACCGCTGACGACCTCAACGACATCGACAAGGCCCGTGCCATTGCCAAGAAAGCCGGCGCCAAGGTGCTGGGCTTCGAAGGCCTGGGCAAGCTGCAGGTGATGATTTTCGAAGAGCTGGTGGAGCACAAGCTGGAACAGCCGCACTTCATTACCCAGTACCCGTTCGAAGTGTCGCCGCTGGCCCGTCGCAACGACGACAACCCGAACGTCACCGACCGTTTCGAGCTGTTCATCGGTGGCCGCGAAATCGCCAACGCCTATTCCGAGCTTAACGACGCGGAAGACCAGGCCGAGCGTTTCATGGCCCAGGTGGCCGACAAGGACGCCGGTGACGACGAAGCCATGCACTACGATGCCGACTTCGTACGGGCCCTGGAATACGGCATGCCGCCCACTGCCGGTGAAGGCATCGGCATCGACCGTCTGGTGATGTTGTTGACCAACTCGCCGTCGATCCGCGACGTGATCTTGTTCCCGCACATGCGGCCACAAGCGTAACCGTAGCGAAATCCGAAGCCGCCTTTTATAAGGCGGCTTTTTTATGTGGCCTGTACTAGTGTCAAGCAAACAGCGCCAGGTTTTGTTCTATTCAAGGATGTGTGTGGTGAACCGCGTAATGGCTCAAGAAGGTGCCGCCGGCATTGCTGCTGCCGTGGCTGAAAGCGTTCAGTACCAGGGCCGCAAGGCCAGTCGGCGGGGCAGCGAGCAACGCCGGCAAGACATTCTCGATGCGGCCATGCGTATTGTCGTGCGCGATGGCGTGCGGGCGGTGCGTCACCGTGCAGTGGCGGCAGAGGCGGGGGTGCCGCTGTCGGCCACCACCTACTACTTCAAAGACATCGACGACCTGCTCACCGACACCTTCGCCCAGTACGTGGAGCGCAGCGCCGCGTTCATGGGCAAGCTGTGGGTGCGTAACGAAGGCCTGTTACGCGAAATGGTCGCCTATGGCGACGGTAGCCCGGAGTCGCGCTCGCAACTGGCCGATGACATCGCGCGCCTGACCGCCGACTATGTGCTACGCCAACTGACCAATCGCCGCGAATACCTGATGGCCGAGCAGGCCTTTCGCCAGGAAGCCCTGCTCAACCCACGCCTGGCCGAACTGGTTCGCTCCCATCAACAGATCCTGTTGCAGGGCACCGGGCAGTTTTTCCAGGTATTGGGTTCCCGTGAGCCGCAGCAGGATGCCAAGGTGTTGACGGCTATCATCAGTCGGATGGAATATCAGGGCCTGTTGGGCAGCGCAGAGCCTCTGACCGGGGAAGAGATGCTTGAAATCCTCAAGCGCTACATGCACCTGGTATTGGCCTCGGTCTAGCCCCGTGCGCTACCTGCGCGTGGGCCAATAACGTTTAAAGAGGAAGCACCGGGTGGACGATTACCAGCAGACGATACGCACCTTGTCCGATCGCATTGTGCTGGCGCAAACACCGATCCGCGTCCTCGATGCGGTGAAATGGGACGATAACATTCGCCAGGGATTCCTCAAGGCCAAGGGCAAGGCGATGCCTGCCGTAGACCGTGATTACTACCTGAACCGGCCGCTGTCGTTCGATTCCAGTGCGGTGAAGCTGGAGTTCCAGAACATCGAGCGTGACATTACCCGTCGCCTTGGGCAGTTCAGTCCGGTGGGGCAGATCATGCGGCGCATGTGCCGCGAATACCGCATGGTGGTGCGCATGCTTGAAGCGCGCGGCACCGAGGACTTCGGCCTGATTTCCCAGGAGCTGTACGGCGCCGCCTCCGATGCGTTCCACGCCGGCGACCCGACCCTGGCCGACCTTGGCCTGATGCTCTCCGACTACCTGAACAACATCGACGGCCGGGGTGACCTCAAGGACGAAGCCAAGACCCTCACCGCCAAAGATGCGGTCAGCCTGCTGCAAACCCGCCTGAACAAGGTATTTGGCGAGGCGGAAGAAACCATCCGCGTATTCGAGTCCGATGGCATTGTCGCCGACGCGGCGGCGGGCGCCGACTACATCAAGATCCGCGCCGACGCGATGTTCAACGACCGCGACGTGCGCGCCCTGGAAGTGCATGAAGGCCTGGTGCATGTGGGCACCACCCTCAACGGCCAGAACCAGCCGATCTGCACGTTCCTGTCCAAGGGCCCGCCGTCGTCCACCGTTACCCAGGAAGGCCTGGCGATCCTGATGGAAATCATCACGTTTGCCTCCTACCCCAGCCGCTTGCGCAAACTCACCAACCGGACACGCGCCATCCATATGGTGGAGGAGGGGGCCGACTTCCTGCAGGTGTTCGAGTTCTTCCGCGAGCAAGGCTTTGAAATGGCCGAAAGCTATGGAAATGCCAGCCGGGTCTTCCGTGGCTCGGTGCCCACCGGTCTGCCATTTACCAAGGATTTGTCCTACCTCAAGGGCTTTATCATGGTCTACAACTACATTCAGCTCGCCGTACGCAAAGGCAAGCTGGAACAGGTGCCGCTGCTGTTCTGCGGCAAGACCACCCTTGAAGACATGCGTACCCTGCGCCAATTGGTCGACGAAGGCCTGGTGGTGCCGCCCAAGTATTTGCCGGAGCAGTTTCGCGACATGAACGCGCTGGCGGCCTGGATGTGCTTCTCCAACTTCCTCAACCACTTGAGCCTGGACCGGATCGAGGCCGATTACTCCAATATCCTCTGACCACCGCAATCCTATTTGTAGGAGCGAGCTTGCTCGCGAAGAATGCTCAGGCACCGCGTTTCTTAAGTATTAGTGCGTTATCGTTGACGATCTTCGCGAGCAAGCTCGCTCCTACAGTGGGGCGTCAATCACCATGAGGCTTCAACGGATGAGAATCCTCGGCATTTTATGCCTGCTACTCACATTGAACGGCTGCAGCTTCTTGCTGTTCTACCCCGAGCCCGGCCTGCCCTTCACCCCGGAAAAAGCCCACCTGCAATACCACGACGTCACGCTCACCACCGCAGACGGCGTGAAGCTGCACGCCTGGTGGCTGCCAGCCAAAGCGGGTGTGCCACTCAAGGGCACCATCCTGCATTTGCACGGCAACGGCGGTAACCTCGCCTGGCACCTGGGGGGCAGTTGGTGGTTGCCGGAGCAGGGTTATCAAGTGTTGTTGCTGGACTATCGCGGCTATGGGCTGTCGGAAGGCAAGCCATCGTTGCCGGCGGTCTACCAGGATATCGACGCCGCATTCGGCTGGATCGACAAGGCGCCTGAAACCCAGGGTAAACCGCTGATTATTCTCGGGCAAAGCCTGGGCGGTGCACTGGCGGTGCATTACCTGGCAGCCCACCCGGAGCGTCAAGCCCAACTCAAGGCGTTGGTACTGGACGGCGTGCCAGCCAGTTATCGTGACGTAGGACAATTCGCCTTGAGCACTTCCTGGTTAACCTGGCCGTTGCAGGTGCCGCTGTCGTGGCTGGTGCCCGACGCCGACAGTGCAATCAATGCCATGCCCCGCGTGACCGGCGTGCCCAAGCTGCTGTTCCACAGCCTGGATGATCCCATCGTGCCGGTGGCCAATGGCATCCGCCTGTATCAGGCCGCACCGCCGCCCAGGGTGTTGCAACTGACCCGTGGCGGCCATGTGCAGACCTTTGCCGACAAAACCTGGCAGACCGTGATGCTGCGTTACCTGGACGACCCGCAGCACTTCAACGGCTTGCGCCGCCTGGGCGAAATTCCGAATTACCCTATTCCTAAAGCTGATTCATCAGAGAGCCCGCAATGAGCGAAGAACGCAACATGATCCCGCTGATTCTCACCGGCATCGGCACCATCATCGGTACCGTTGGCTGCCTGTGGTACTACGGCTACCTGCACTTTGCCAAGCCGGAAGATGCGTTGCTGCTCAGCGACTTCACCATGCTCAAGACCGTGCCGGGTGAGGATTACAAGGTCTCCCTGACCCCAGCGGCGCAAGTGGCGCAGTGCGTTGACGGCGTGTTGGTGATGTTTGATACCGAACAGAAAGGCTTGAGCGGCGTGCTGGTGAACAATAAGAAGCAGGCCGTGCGTTGCATGGGCCAGGAAACCCCGCAGTTGCAACAGTGAGCCTGGGTTTTTGCGTGGTATGAAAAATACCGTTGAGTTTCCCGGTTAGTCGCTCAGGGACCGCCCGAACTTTTATAGGCTGGAACCATCTTCACCCGTGCGCCACAGATGATGGACTGATTGGTCTGGCTGATCAGTCCACTTTATTTATCACTCTGGAGTACGAGTTTATGGATGGTATTGGCGCAGCACCTTCAGTTGGCGTGAGCAATTCGGGAGGCGCCCAGAGCCCTTCGCAAAGTCTTGATCAGCAAATTCAGCAGCTCAAACAGCTAATTGAAGCTAAACGCGGCGAAGGTTCGCAAGATTCCGGGTCGGGTGGCTCCGGTGGTTCCCAGGGTGCTGGGGGCGCTCAAGGTTCCGGTGGCTCCCAAGGCGCTGGCGGGGATGAGAGTCTCGAAGAGTTGCTTGAAAAACTGCAGAAGCTGCTGGCAGAAAAACAGGCGGCCCAAGGTGCACAAGGCGGTGAAGGTGGCGCATCGGGCCAAGGCCAAATTCAGATCGGCGGCGCAGGGAGTCAAGGCTCGATCAACTACTGATCGGGATCCCTCCCCAGAGCCCGCCTTTTAGCGGCGTTTTTTCATATCAGCGGCCTTACAGACATCATCGACGTGCCAGGACCTCGTAACGAAATTGTTTGGAACCCAACTGCGTCTGATGCCACAAAGGGCAATGTAATTACGCGAAGTGGGGGCGGGAAGGCAGTGATAAGAATTGATGCGATATGCAATATGCTGGCCATGGCCAGGGCGCATCAGGCGTTGGAGCGGGCGGATGCGCAAGAACAGGCGCGTAATCAGTTGGCAGGTTGCTCAACTGATACCTCCCGTCATAACAAAAAGATAACGCCGCCGGATGAAGATACTGATCGCAAGATCAAGTTTCCCTAGTCTAAAAAACCACCGTTTCTGGTGGTTTTTTTTCGTTTCAATTTTACCCATTAACGAGAGGCGGCCTGCTTGGGATACCAACAGGCGAGCCCCTACTTGTTATCAGGATTATACCGGTGGGAACTGATAGAAGTAGGCGACCACTCTATAGCTGCCAGGAATTTAAACCCTGGGCATGTGGGAAAATCATTTGGAGTCAAGGAATGAGGCTAGATTCATTTGTCAATACAGCGCTCGTGAATACCATGGGGGTCATGTCCAATACATGGAGCGCTGTCACGGGGCAGCGTATGGGTTGGAGATACCCTCAAGTGGGTAAAACCTATAACTACAATAGCTATCAATCGAGTCGGCGTCCAAACTATGCCGGTACTCAACCTTTGAACCGTGGAACCGTTCGCTACATGGGGCCGCCACCCCGTACTCAGCCGTCGGCTTCACAGCCGCCTACGATCAACTACGTGACCTACGTATTCAATACTAATTATGTGACGGTCGGAGGCGTAAAATCGGCGCAGGTGGGTGTGCATATCAATAACGGTAATCACAGCATGAATGACGGTAACTTCGGCAATTACGGCAATAACGGTAATAGCGGAAGCCACAGTGGTTATTCCAATCACGGCAGCAACGGCAATCGTCAATTGCCCGCCGGGCACAGGCCGATCGGCAGTGGCCATGCTCGGCGCCTTCAAGGTTGAAACAAGCAATGCGACTGCGTCGCCGCGTATATTTTGACGTGGTTTTTAGAGTCTTCGTAGTGGAACTGCTCGTAGCGATTCCCCACTTAAAGGGGCGACACACTAGGCAGCACTCAGCTTATGTGTTGTAAAACCACACACTCTTATTTCAGTTTGACAGGGAAGATAAAATGACTCATCTATTTAGTTCGCGACCTGCACAGTATGTTGCTTGGCATCCACGTTATGCTGAAGAGCAACCCCGCCATTCCACACCCGGTCAGCGAGTGTGGGGGAGTGGCGGCAGTAATGGCAATAACGGCAATTACGGTAACTATGGCAATAACGGTAATAGCGGCCGGTGCAGTCACTATGAAAATCATGGCCACAACGGCAATGACATGATGGGCCAGATGATGAGGGGGGCGGGCAACTACCGCCACTCTGAAGGCTACACCAGCTACGGCAGTTACGGTAACTATGGCAACTACGGAAATAACGGTAACTCGGGCGATTCCAGTCGTTACATCAACTCTGGCCAGAATGGCAACCGCGGCACCTTCAGATACTTCAATGACTAAAGCCTGAACACGCGTTCATGGACCGTAACGAAAAAGCCCCGCCTAATAAGGCGGGGCTTTTTACCAGGCTATTGATCAGTTAGCGACGGAAGACCGTGGCTTGACCGGCTGGTTGTCGTTGGAGATGGTCACTTCAACGCGGCGGTTCATGGCGCGGCCGGAAACGCTGCCGTTATCGGCAACCGGGTATTCCTTGCCATAACCCTGGGTCACGATGCGCGAGATATCCACGCCTTGTTGAGCCAGTGCGCGTTGAACGGAAGCGGCACGACGCTCAGACAGGCTCTGGTTGTACGAGTCGGAACCGGTGCTGTCGGTGTAGCCTTCGACGATCACTTTACGGTCTGGGTTATCGCGCAGGAACTGAGCCAGCTTGGTGATGTTCACCAGACCGCTGGATTTCAGATCGGACTTGTTGGTGGCGAACAGCACGTCACCGAACGTCACCAGAGTACCGCGATCGGTTTGCTTGGCGTTCAAGCTGTTTTGCAGTTGCTTGATCTGTGCGTCACGGGCGTCGAGCAGGGCGCGGGCACGTTCGTCACCGGCGTTTTTCAGCTTGGCTTCGGATTCGCGCAGGACGATGGTGTCCTTGGCCACTTCAACGCGCTGGTTGGTCAGGTAGGCCAGTTGGTCGACTTTCTTCTCGTCTTCCTTATCGCGGTAGGCCTTGTCAGCCTTGTCCAGCCAGTCGCTGGCGTCTTTGGTTTCCAGCGCGGCCAGCTTGGTGGCTTGCGGGTTGGTTTGCAGGGACGAGAAATTGGTCCGCGCATTTTCCAGGTTCGCGTTAGGCGGGGTGGAGCAGGCCGCCAAGGCAACGCTCATCGCCAGCAGGGCAGGGATCATCAATTGTTTACGCATAGTCGTGTCGTCCTTTCAATTCGATATCAGGTGCGATGCAGTCAAGAGGCTGCGGCTTACTTCTGCATGATTGCAGCTGGGCGCATGCCTTCTTTACGCAGTTCGTCAACAGCCTTCTGGGAGTCCTTCACAGCCTGTTGAGCCTTGGCAGCCTGGGCTTTACGCTCAGCGACGCGGGCATCCCACTCGGCTTGTTCAGCCAGTTGGCGAGCCTTGTCGTAGTTCTTGTCGTGCATGGCAATCTCAGCTTCTTTGAGCTTGTCCTGGGCCGACTTCATTTCCACCGCCGCGTACTCGGTACCGCCGGCGCTGACTGCGCTGTTGACGGCCGATTGGGTCACGGCGTACTGCTCGGTTGGAGGGTTGCCGGCGCAGCCAGCCAGAACGAAGCTGGTGCCGATTGCCAGCGCGGCCAATTTGAGCCCGCGCAGATGGTTAAACGAGGATTTGGCAGTGCTGGTGTTCATCGTCTTCAACTCCATTGGATAACTCCTGAAAAACATCAAAATCCATCGGGGCGTATCGATTTCGGGCCCGTCGATAAAGCACATGGCGTCCGTTCAAACGACCGTTCCACACATGATGGCTACTGGCTGTGACCGGAGGCTTTTTTCAAAAGTTCAGCGGATATGGCGATTTGCCTAAAAAAATATCTGACTGACTGGTCAGTGTTTAAAAAATGGAACTTTCGCGGCGTGCGGCGGTACCTCCGGGCCTGTAAAAGGCTCGGAATACGTGGGTTTAATTGACGTCAATAAATGTTTATCAGTGCTTTTGTTCGTCAGTAACGGCCGACAAATCGTGCAAGTGGCGACGGGATAATGTGAGAAAACGTGGTGTGGGGCCGACGTCTTCATACAGCGGGTCACCCTCTTCATCGGTGGCAATCACCTGCTGGCCTTGGATGTAGGGAAAGCTGGCTTCCAGCTCTTCCAGGGCGGCGCCGATCAGCTCGCCCAGCAGTTCTTCAACGTGGCGCTTGGGGTACATCTCGGCAATGGCCGCCAGCCGTGCAGCGGCTTCTACATCCAGATGAATCGCGTATTCAGTCTTGGTCAAACGACCCTTGGCGGTTTCTTCCCAATGCTGGGCCAGTTCTCGAATTTTCATGGCTACCTCAATAAAGCCTGCGAGGGCAGGCGGTGATGAGTGACCAGCCGCCTGCGTGAATAACGCGGCGACTCACCGTTGAGACTAGCTGTAAGTGCCAAGGTTTAAAGTCGTTTGCGTTCGGCCTTGTCAGAAACCGACGTCGGCGGCACTCTGAAGCACCTGCGCGTCCCGGATTTCTGGCTGGAGATTGGCTGATGAGTGATATCGATGCACGCTTGCGTGAGGATGTTCACCTGCTGGGTGAGCTGTTGGGCAACACCATTCGAGAGCAGTACGGCGAGGCTTTCCTCGATAAGATCGAGCAGATCCGCAAAGGCGCCAAGGCCGACCGTCGCGGAGCCGTTTCAGAGAAAACCGCTGGCGATGAGTTGAGCGCCAGCCTCAACCAGTTGCAGGAGGACGAGTTGCTGCCCGTGGCCCGGGCCTTTAACCAGTTCCTCAACCTGGCCAACATTGCCGAGCAATATCAGTTGATTCATCGGCGCGATGAATCGCAACCTGCGCCGTTCGAATCCCGGGTCTTGCCAGAGTTGCTGGCTCGCCTGCAAAGCGAAGGGCACAGCAATGAATCGCTGGCTCGGCAATTGGCGCGGCTGGACATCGAACTGGTGCTCACCGCCCACCCCACCGAAGTGGCCCGCCGCACGCTGATCCAAAAATACGACGCCATTGCTGCGCAACTGGCCTTGCAGGATCACCGTGACCTCACCACCGCCGAGCGCGAGCAGATTCGCGAGCGCTTGCAACGCTTGATCGCCGAAGCTTGGCACACCGAAGAAATCCGGCGCGTGCGCCCCACGCCCGTGGATGAAGCCAAATGGGGCTTTGCGGTGATCGAGCATTCGCTGTGGCACGCCATCCCCAATTACCTGCGCAAGGCCGACCAGGCCCTGCACGCCGCCACCGGCCTGCGTCTGCCTCTGGAGGCTGCGCCGATTCGCTTTGCTTCGTGGATGGGCGGCGATCGTGACGGCAACCCGAACGTCACCGCGCCGGTCACGCGCGAAGTGCTGTTGCTGGCGCGTTGGATGGCGGCGGATTTGTATCTGCGCGACATTGATCAGCTGGCTTCCGAGCTGTCGATGCAACAGGCCAGCCCGGCGTTGCACGCCAAAGTCGGCGACAGCGTCGAACCTTATCGGGCCTTGCTCAAGCAACTGCGTGAACGCCTGCGCGCCACGCGCCAGTGGGCCCACACCTCGTTGACCAGCACCACTCCGGCACCGGCCGAGGTGTTGCAGAACAACCGCGACCTGCTCGACCCGCTGCAGCTGTGCTACCAATCCCTGCACGAATGCGGCATGGGCGTGATCGCCGATGGCCCGCTGCTCGACTGCCTGCGCCGTGCCGTGACGTTCGGCCTGTTCCTGGTGCGCCTGGATGTGCGCCAGGACTCCAGCCGTCACTCGGCGGCCATGACCGAAATCACCGATTACCTGGGCCTGGGGCGTTATGAGGACTGGGATGAGGAGGCGCGCATCAGCTTCCTGACCCAGGAACTGACCAATCGTCGGCCGTTGCTGCCGGGTTACTTCAAGCCGTCGGCGGACACTGCCGAGGTGCTCAATACCTGCAAGGAAATCGCCGCCGCACCGGCGGCGTCACTAGGTTCGTATGTCATCTCCATGGCCGGCGCCGCGTCGGATGTGCTGGCGGTGCAACTGCTGTTGAAAGAGTCGGGCGTACAACGGCCGATGCGCGTAGTGCCGCTGTTCGAGACTCTGGCCGACCTGGATAACGCAGGGCCGGTGATGGAGCGCCTGCTGCAACTGCCGGGTTACCGCGCGCGCTTGCAGGGCCCGCAGGAAGTGATGATTGGCTACTCGGATTCGGCCAAGGACGCCGGCACCACGGCCGCCGCCTGGGCGCAGTACCGCGCCCAGGAACGCCTGGTGGACATCTGCCGCGAGCAACAGGTGGAGCTGTTGTTGTTCCACGGTCGCGGCGGCACCGTTGGCCGTGGCGGTGGCCCGGCGCACGCGGCCATCCTGTCGCAGCCGCCAGGCTCAGTAGCGGGTCGGTTCCGTACCACTGAACAGGGCGAGATGATTCGCTTCAAATTTGGCCTGCCGGATATTGCCGAGCAGAACCTTAATCTCTATCTGGCCGCGGTACTGGAAGCGACCCTGTTGCCGCCGCCGCCTCCCGAGCCTGCGTGGCGTCATCTGATGGACGAATTGGCGGCAGACGGTGTCAGCGCTTACCGTGCCGTGGTGCGGGAAAATCCGCAGTTCGTCGAGTACTTCCGCCAGTCCACGCCGGAGCAGGAGTTGGGCCGTTTGCCTTTGGGTAGCCGCCCGGCCAAGCGTCGTGCGGGCGGGATTGAGAGCTTGCGCGCCATCCCGTGGATTTTTGGTTGGACCCAGACGCGCCTGATGCTGCCCGCCTGGCTCGGCTGGGAAGCGGCACTGAGCAAGGCGCTGGAGCGCGGTGAAGGTCAATTGCTGGGGCAGATGCGCGAGCAGTGGCCGTTTTTTCGCACGCGCATCGACATGCTGGAGATGGTGCTGGCCAAGGCCGATGCCGATATCGCCCGTCTTTATGATGAGCGCCTGGTGCAGCCAGACCTGCTGCCATTGGGTGCGCATTTGCGCGACCTATTGTCGCAGGCCTGTGATGTGGTACTTGGCTTGACCGGCCAGTCGCAGTTGCTGGCCCATAGCCCCGACACCCTGGAGTTCATCCGTCTGCGCAACACCTACCTGGACCCCTTGCACCTGTTGCAGGCCGAGTTGCTGGCACGTTCGCGCCAGCAGGAGGCTGCGCAAGACAGCCCTCTGGAACAGGCGCTGCTGGTGTCCGTGGCCGGTATTGCGGCTGGTTTGCGCAACACCGGTTGAGGTTTTTTGCGTGTACTCAATGGCTTGCGGATAAACCGCGACGACCGCCCGGAAACGGGCGGTCGTCGTTTGAGGGGGTGGGTTGCGCTCAGGCGCACCCTGGCGCTGACGCATGTGCGGCGCGGGTTTCTCCTACTTTTGGCGGCTTGTATGGTGAGGGCCCGCTGTGTATCTTGATCAGCCTTTGGCCGTTTGATTGGCCTAGAACCACATTTTTACGAGATTGGCCCCACGCGGCGAATCCGAGCGTCATCTCTATAAAAAATTGAGGAGCACATCGATGCGCGTCATTCTGCTGGGAGCTCCCGGGGCCGGTAAAGGTACTCAGGCAAAGTTCATCACTGAAAAATTCGGCATTCCACAAATCTCCACCGGCGACATGCTGCGTGCGGCCGTCAAGGCTGGCACCGAGCTGGGCCTGATCGCCAAGAGCGTGATGGACAGCGGCGGCCTGGTCTCCGATGACCTTATTATCAACCTGGTCAAGGAACGCATCAGCCAGGAAGACTGCAAGAACGGTTTCCTGTTCGACGGTTTCCCACGCACCATTCCCCAGGCTGAAGCCCTGGTGAAGGCGGGCGTGGAGTTGGACGCCGTGGTCGAGATCGCAGTTGAAGACGAAGAGATCGTTCAGCGCATTGCTGGCCGTCGCGTTCACGAAGGCTCGGGCCGCGTGTACCACATCGTCTACAACCCGCCGAAAGTCGAAGGCAAGGACGATGTCACCGGCGAAGACCTAGTGCAGCGTAAAGACGACACCGAAGAAACCGTGCGTCATCGCCTGTCGGTCTACCATTCCCAGACCAAACCCCTGGTGGACTTCTACCAGAAGCTGTCCGCAGCCCAGGGCAAGCCGAAATACAGCCACATCCCAGGTGTGGGCTCGGTAGAGGCCATCACCGCCAAGGTGCTGCAAGCACTGAGCTGATCCTGTGATCGGCGGCACAGACAACGGCCCGCTTGCGGGTCGTTGTTGTTTATACTGGCGCACTTTTTTCCGACTTGGACACCGACACCGATGAGCACCCTGCTGGCCCTGGACACCGCGACTGAAGCTTGCTCCGTTGCCTTGCTGCACGATGGCAAGGTCACGAGCCACTACGAGGTGATCCCGCGCCTGCACGCGCAGAAATTGTTGCCGATGATCAAGCAACTGCTTGAAGACGCCGGTACTACCCTGGCGGCCGTGGATGCCATCGCGTTTGGCCGTGGCCCCGGGGCATTCACCGGCGTGCGCATCGCCATTGGCGTGGTGCAGGGCCTGGCCTTTGCCCTGGAGCGCCCGGTGTTGCCGGTGTCCAACCTGGCGGTGCTGGCCCAGCGCGCGTTGCGTGAACACGGTGCGTCGCAAGTGGCAGCGGCGATTGATGCGCGTATGGATGAGGTGTACTGGGGTTGCTACCGTGAGACCGCAGGCGAAATGCGCCTGGTCAGTACGGAAGCGGTGCTGGCCCCCGAAGCGGCGCAGGTGCCCGCTGACGCCAGCGGCGATTGGTTCGGTGCCGGCACGGGCTGGGGTTATGGCGAACGCATCAAGGTGATGTGTGCCGAGCAGGACGCGGCGATGTTGCCCCACGCCGAAGACCTGCTGGCGTTGGCACGTTTCGCCTTCGAGCGCGGCGAGGCAGTTGCAGCGGACCAGGCAGCACCGGTGTACCTGCGCGATAAAGTCGCACAGACCAAGGCCGAGCGCGGGATTATTTGACGCCAGAAATGTAGGCATTGCGCGGCAAATTTCGCCAATCGTCAGAATTTGCCTGGGTTTTTAAACCTTTTACAAATTATGTGTTCTAGTTATCACCAGAGCATTTGCGCGCCATGGAAAGTGCCGCTAAATTGCCATCATTGATACTGAGTCTGCATGTATGCGTATAGACGGTTTTTCCTCACAGTCCTACCCCCTCAAGCGTAAGCCGCGCAAGGCGAGCGTGACGGTAGACGAATCCGTCGAGGATTCACCGGACTTCATCGAAGTACACACCGATACGCCTTCCAAAGCGCAAGGCGCTGCAAGCGCACGCATCAGCGGCGTTCCTGCCCGTCAGCAAGACATGGTCTTTCCCCGTTCCATGAGCAAAAGCGTTGCCACCGCCTTGGCCAGCTACCTGACCACTGCCGGCTTTGTCGAATGGGATATGGAAGTGCTGGGTCTCGATATCCATATCTGATGCGTTTGCCTTATTACATCGGCTGCCCGTCCTGGAGTGAAAACGCCTGGCGCGAGTATTTGTATCCGGTTGATGCGCGTTCCAACGATTACCTCGAGCTCTATTCCCAGGTCTTTAACGCTGTTGAAGGCAATACCACTTTTTACGCTCGCCCCTCGGCCGCCACTGTGCAGCGCTGGGCCGAAATCATGCCTGATGATTTTCGCTTCACCGCCAAATTCCCCGGCGATATCAGCCATGCTGGCGATTTGCGTGAACACTTGCCGGCGGCAGAAAGCTTTGTCGGCTTGATGAGCCCTTTAGGTGAGCGTGTTTCACCGCTGTGGTTGCAGCTCTCAAAGGGCTTTACGCCGCAGCGCTTGGCGGAGCTGGCTGGATTTCTCGATGGGATCGATCAGCCGCTGGCTGTGGAAGTGCGCCATGAACAGTTTTTCGCCAAGGGTGATGCTGAGCGCATGCTCAACCGCCTGTTGCGCGATCGCGGTGTCGAGCGCATCTGCCTCGATCCTCGTGCCCTGTTCAGCTGTACCTCTACTTCGGAAGCGGTGCTGCATGCCCAGTCCAAAAAGCCCCGAGTGCCACCGCGCCCAGCGGCACTGACGCAGTTTCCCCAGGTGCGCTTCATCGGGCATCCGGACCTTGAGGCCAATGACCCGTTCCTGATTCCGTGGGTGGAAAAGATCGCCAGTTGGATCGAAGAGGGCCGCACGCCCTATATGTTCCTGCACACGTCGGACAACCGTCTGGCGGCACAGCTGGCGCTACGTTTCCACGCCAAGCTGATGGTGCGCCTTCCAGGTTTACCGCCGCTGCCCACCTTGCATCGAGAACCCGTGGCGGAGCAACTCGGGCTACTTTGAGGATTGAGCCGTGGGTGTGGTCAAGGCGTTGAGTGTGTTGCTGGTGCTGGTGGGCGCCTTTGCGCTGGCTGTCTGGCGCGGTTGGGTGCCGATGCCGGCTGAGTGGAACCCCTGGGCGCCTTTGGATGTGCGAGCGAGCCCCAACCTGTTGACGCGCTATAAGCTCAGTCGTTTACAGGATGATCCGGCGTTGTGTGACCAGGTACTGAACACCTCCGGTTTGCGCGTGAGCCGCCAGGCTGATACATCGGCCGATGCGGCGTGCCCCTTGCGCAATATCCTGCGTGTGCAGAGCGCTGACGTGGCTTTGAGCAGCAGCTTTCTCGCCAGTTGCCCGCTGGCGGTGGCATTCGCGTTGTTCGAGCGCCACAGTCTGCAACCGGCGGCCCAGGCCGTGTTTGGCCAAGCGGTGAGCCGCGTCGAGCATTTGGGCAGTTTTGCCTGCCGTAATATCTACAATCGCGCCGACGGGAGGCTCAGCCAGCACGCCTCGGCCAATGCCCTGGATATCGCCGGTTTTCGCCTGGCGGATGGGCGCAGCATCAGCGTGCTCAAGGATTGGCCAGGGCAGGGCGACAGCGCGCGTTTCCTGCGTTTGGTACGCGATGGCGCCTGTGATGATTTCAACGTGGTGTTGAGCCCGGACTACAACGCTGCCCATCGCAACCATTTCCATCTGGACATGGGGCGTTGGTGGGTGTGTCGCTAAGGCTCAGGCGGCCAGGCGCAGGTTGTGGGTCACCAGCGGGCGCGCCCAGTAGTAATCGAAATCCAGGGCCTTTTGCTGCGCCAGCAATTCTTCTTCAGGGTACGGCGTGGCGGCCGGTGGCAGCAGGTCCAGCTCGAATTCGGCAATCGGCAGGTGCAGTGGGCGTGGCTGTGGCGCAGGGCCTGGCTCGGGTAGCGGTTGGCCGGCGTTCAGCACAACGGGGCGCACCCACTCGCTCTCAAACGCTTGTTGGCGTTGCTGGGCGATTATTTCTTGTTCCGGGTACGGCGTCGCGGCCGGTGGCAGCAGCTCGGTTTCGAACTCGGCAATCGGCAGGAACAGTGGCGCAGGTGGCACGATCTCGGTGTCTTTCACATCGCACTCACGCTGGGTGAGGATCTGCGCCAGCAGGTCGGCGCCTTCGCGGGGTTCTACCGCCGGGTCTGCCGGGGCAGGCGCCTTGGCGGCGAGCGCGTCTGGCGTTTCGCCCAGCTGTTCGGCCAACGCACGGGCGAAGAAGTCCTGCCACACATGACTCACCCCGGCCAGCGCTTGGGTATTGCGCAGGCCATAGTGGTTGTGGGTCGGCAGTACACCGATGGAAAGGGGAAGAATGTCTGACATTTTTCTCGGTCGACGCTCAGCTCTGGCAAAATACCTGACTGTGATTTTTATCGGCCGTTGTTTGCCGATCCTTAATATTTTTGAGCGTGGCGATTGATGAACGAACAACCAGCGGCCAGCCGCATCCAGGTCCAAGCCTTGGCTGACAGCTTCCAGGCCCGCGCCGAACAGTGGGCTTCGCTGCTGGGGTTGCCTCTGCAGGTGGCCGATGCGGATTTTTCCCTGCAAGTGGGGGAGCACGGCTTGCAGTTGCAACAGCTTGGGCCTGATGCGCCAGGGCCGGTGCGGGTCGACTTTGTCGAAGGCGGCGCAGCGCATCGGCGGTTGTATGGCGGCGGCAGCGGGCAGATGATCGCCAAGGCGGTGGGCATCGCCCAGGGCGTGCGCCCGCGGGTGCTGGACGCTACGGCGGGCTTGGGCAAGGACGCGTTCGTGCTGGCCAGCCTGGGGTGTGAGATGAGCCTGATCGAGCGCCAGCCGTTGATCGGCGCCTTGCTCGAAGATGGCCTGGCCCGCGCTGCCGAGGATTTTGAGGTGGCACCGATTGTGGCGCGCATGAAGTTGCTCAAGGGCAACTCCATCGACGTGATGCTCAATTGGCAGGGGGAGCCGCCCCAGGTGATCTACCTGGATCCGATGTTTCCGCACCGTGAGAAAACTGCGCTGGTGAAGAAGGAAATGCGCCTGTTTCGGCCGTTGGTGGGGGATGATCCGGATGCACCGGCGTTGCTCGCGGCGGCTCTGGCGCTGGCCAGCCATCGTGTGGTGGTCAAGCGGCCGCGCAAGGCCCCCTGTATTGAGGGGCCGAAGCCGAGCCATGCGTTGGATGGCAAGTCCAGCCGCTACGATATTTATCCCAAGAAGGCGCTTAAGGCATAAGTGGCAGCATTCATCTTGCTGGTGCGGCGAGCTCCAATTGTGGGAGCTGGCTTGCCTGCGATGACGGCCTGACAGCCGACGCCTATCTACCTGACACCCCCGCAATCCAAACTGTGGGAGCTGGCTTGCCTGCGATGACGGCCTGAAAGCCGACACAGTTGGATTGTGTACATATCCATTGCTGCGGTAATGGCTACTTAGGGTTCCGCCCTGACGGCGGCTCACTTTGCAAAAGCGGCAAAGTAAGCAAAACGCTCTTGCCCCACCACTCGGCACCTCGCTTGGGCTCGGTGTGCCCGAACGCAGGCTTGAATCCGTGGGCCGCCGCCACGCGCCATCCATGGCGCGGGGCGGCTAACCCGGCGTCCTGCCGGGTTACCCACGAATTCAAGCCTGCGTTCGGCCAGCGTGGTTTAACGGGGCGCCTAAGATCAACATCAAAAGCAGATCAAGAGCAGATCAAGAGCGACTCGCTTCGCATCGTGGTTACTGTCGGTTGGTGCAACTTACTTAGGTGTTTCTGGACCCTGGCTGCGATAGGCCCGCATAAACAACCTCACCACGTCCTGCACATGCTCTTCGGCCTCTTGCGCACTCAATCGTCCGCCGCAGCCATACAACAAGCGAAAGTTCGCCGTGCCCTTGAGCAGGCAAAAGAAGTGTTCGGCGGCCTTCAACGGTGTGTCGATACTCAAGGCGCCGCTCTGGTCAATCTTGCCGAGCAAGCGCTCCATGCCTTGCAGCATGCGCATGGGGCCGGCGTTGAAGAAGATCTGGGAGAGTTTCACGTCCTGATTGCCGGTGGTCATCATCAGGCGATGCAGGTTTACCGACTCTTCGCTGTTGATCAGCCGATGAAAGCCGCGGGCGATGTTAAGCAGCACCGTGTCGACGGGCATGCCTTCGGGGAGTTCGAAGTACATCACCGGCAATTGCTCTTCGCATTTGGCCACCACCGCAGCGGTGAACAGCGTCTCCTTGTCGGTGAAGTGGCTGTAGACCGTGAGTTTTGATACGCCGGCCGCCAGGGCAACGGCGTCCATGCTGGTGTTTGCATAGCCCTTGTCCAGGAACAGCGACTTTGCCGATTCGAGGATTGCCTGGCGTTTTGCCATGTCCTTGGGACGCCCGGGGCTTGCGGTGTTCAGAGGATTGTCGGACATTTCCACCTTTAATACTGGACTGGTGAGTTTGGTATTAATAACATACCGGCCAGTATAATTATTCCAAGCTCTATTTGCGAAAGGTCCTTCAGCATGCGCAGCGCTTTCCTGCCCCTTGCTTTGCCTGTCAGCCTGATCTTCCTGTTGGCCGCTTGCGGCCATGAAGAAGCGGCCCAGACCACCGTGCGCCCGGCCATGGTGGTGCAACCGCAGCCTTCGGCGCAGGCGATGGACAGCTACCCCGGTGAGGTGCGTGCCCGTTATGAGCCGGACCTGGCCTTTCGCATCGGCGGCAAAGTCAGCAAGCGCCTGGTGGAGGAGGGCGAGCGGGTCAAGGCCAACCAGCCGCTGGCCGAACTCGACCCTCAGGATGTGCGTCTGCAATTGGAAGCCACCCGCGCCCAAGTGGCCGCCGCCGAGGCCAACCTGAGCCTGGTACGTGCAGAGCGGGATCGCTACAAGACCTTGATGGAACGTCAGATGGTCAGTCGGTCGCAGTACGACAATTCCGAAAACCTCTACCGAGCCGGTGAAGCACGCCTGAAGCAGATCAAGGCCGAGTTCGATGTGTCGAGCAACCAGACCGGCTATGCCGTGCTGCGCGCGCCTCAGGACGGTGTGGTCGCCAAGCGTGCCGTAGAGGTGGGGCAAGTGGTCTCCGCTGGTCAGACGGTGTTCACCCTGGCCACCGATGGCGAGCGTGAAGTGTTGATCAGCCTGCCTGAACAGGGCTTTGGCCGCTTCAAGATCGGCCAGCCAGTGTCGGTGGAGTTATGGAGCCAGCCAGAGCAACGTTTCGCCGGGCGCATTCGTGAACTGTCTCCCGCCGCCGACCCCAAATCCCGCACCTTCGCCGCGCGCGTCGCCTTCACGGGCGGCAAGGTTCCCGCCGAACTGGGTCAGAGTGCACGGGTTTTCATACAGGCCGACGGTGTCATTCCCCTGTCAGTACCTTTGTCTGCCCTGAGTGCCGAAAACGGCGCGTCCTACGTTTGGCGCGTACAACCGGACAACACCCTTAAGCGCACTCCCGTGCGCATTGGTGCCTTTGGCGAAAACACCGTGCCGGTCCTCGAAGGCTTGGCCGCCACCGATTGGGTGGTGGCCGCAGGCGTGCATTTGCTCCATGAGGGCCAGTCAGTGCGCCCGGTGGATCGCTCCAACCGTGTAGTGAATCTGGCGGCCAAGGAGTAGTCCCCATGGGTTTCAATCTTTCCGAATGGGCGTTGCGTAATCGCCAGATCGTACTGTTCCTGATGATCCTGCTGGCCGTGGTTGGCACCTTGTCCTACACCAAGCTGGGGCAAAGCGAAGACCCGCCGTTTACCTTCAAGGCCATGGTGATCAAGACCAACTGGCCCGGGGCCACGGCCCAGGAGGTTTCGCGCCAGGTCACCGAGCGCATCGAGAAAAAACTCATGGAGACCGGTGAGTACGAGCGCATCGTGTCGTTCTCGCGGCCCGGTGAATCCCAGGTCACCTTTATTGCCCGGGATTCGATGCGTTCGGCGCAGATTCCCGAGCTGTGGTATCAGGTGCGCAAGAAAATCAGCGACATCCGCCACACCTTGCCACCGGATATCCAGGGGCCGTTTTTCAATGACGAGTTCGGCACCACCTTCGGCAATATCTACGCCCTGACCGGCGACGGCTTTGACTATGCGGTGCTCAAGGACTACGCCGACCGCATCCAGATCCAGCTGCAACGGGTGCCGGATGTAGGCAAGGTCGAGCTACTCGGCTTGCAGGATGAGAAGATCTGGATCGAGCTGTCCAACCTCAAGCTCGCCACCCTAGGATTGCCTTTGGCCGCGGTACAGCAGGCGTTGCAGGAACAAAATGCGGTGTCCACCGCGGGTTTCTTTGAAACCCCTACCGAGCGCGTGCAACTGCGCGTTTCAGGCAACTTCAAGACGGTGGAGGAGATCCGCAACTTTCCGATCCGCGTGGGTGATCGCACCTTCCGCATCGGTGATGTAGCTGACATCCATCGAGGCTTCAACGACCCACCCGCACCGCGTATGCGTTACATGGGCGCAGATGCCATCGGGCTGGCCGTGGCCATGCGCGACGGTGGCGACATCCTCGTATTGGGCAAGGCACTTGAGGCGCAATTCGCACGCCTGCAAAAGAACCTTCCTGCCGGTATGGAACTGCGCAAAGTGTCGGACCAACCGGCAGCCGTAAAGACCAGCGTCGGCGAATTCGTCCAGGTACTGGCTGAAGCGTTGGCGATTGTATTGCTGGTGAGCTTTTTCTCCCTCGGCGTGCGTACCGGCATGGTCGTCGCCCTGGCGATTCCGCTGGTACTGGCGATGACCTTTGCCACCATGTATTACTTGGGCATCGGCCTGCACAAGATTTCCCTTGGCGCCTTGGTCCTGGCTTTGGGCTTGCTGGTGGATGACGCGATCATCGCCGTGGAAATGATGGCGATCAAAATGGAGCAGGGCTACGACCGCCTCAAAGCCGCGAGTTTCGCCTGGACAAGCACCGCATTCCCCATGCTCACCGGCACCCTGATCACGGCCGCAGGCTTCTTGCCGATTGCCACCGCGCAATCGAGCACCGGCGAATACACCCGCTCGATCTTCCAGGTCGTGACCATCGCTCTGCTGGCCTCATGGGTGGCGGCCGTGGTGTTTGTGCCGTACCTGGGGGAAAAACTCCTGCCCGACCTGGCGAAGATTCACGCCGCCAAACACGGCACCGACGGCCCGGACCCGTACGGCACACCCTTCTACCAGCGTGTAAGACGTTGGGTGGAGTGGTGCGTGCGGCGGCGTAAAACGGTGATTGTGCTGACTTTGCTGCTGTTTATCGGCTCGGTTGCGCTGTTTCGCTTCGTGCCGCAACAGTTCTTCCCGGCTTCCGGTCGTCTGGAGTTGATGGTCGACCTGAAACTGGCCGAGGGCGCTTCCCTGAGCAACACCGCCGAGCAGGTCAAGCGCCTGGAAGCGTTGCTCAAGGAGCATGCCGGCATCAACAACTATGTGGCCTACGCGGGCACCGGTTCGCCGCGGTTTTACCTGCCCCTGGACCAGCAATTGCCCGCTGCCAGCTTCGCCCAGTTTGTGGTGCTGGCTGACACTATCGAGGAGCGAGAAAGCTTGCGCACCTGGCTGATCGAAACCCTCAACGAGCAATTCCCCGACTTGCGTTCGCGCGTGACGCGCCTGGAGAACGGCCCGCCCGTAGGCTACCCGGTGCAGTTTCGCGTGACGGGCGAGCACATCGAAGAAGTCCGTGCCCTGGCGCGCAAAGTGGCGGCCAAGGTTCGCGAAAATACCCATGTGGTCAACGTGCACCTGGACTGGGAAGAACCGAGCAAAATCGTGTACCTGAATATCGACCAGGACCGTGCACGTGCCCTGGGTGTGAGCACCGCCAACCTGTCGAAATTCCTGCAGAGTTCCCTGACGGGTTCCAGCGTCAGCCAGTACCGGGAGGACAACGAATTGATCGAGATCCTCCTGCGCGGCACCGTGCATGAGCGTAGCGAACTGTCGCGCCTGCCGAGCCTTGCCGTGCCCACCGACAATGGTAAAAGCGTGGCGCTGTCGCAAATTGCCACCCTCGAATATGGATTCGAAGAGGGCATCATCTGGCATCGCAATCGCTTGCCCACGGTGACTGTGCGGGCCGATATCTATGGCAAGGAACAGCCGGCGACCCTCGTGCAGCAGATCCTGCCGACGCTCGCCGATGTGCGTGCCGAACTGCCGGACGGCTACCTGTTGGAAGTGGGCGGTACGGTGGAAGATTCTGCCCGTGGGCAAAACTCGGTGAAGGCCGGCGTGCCGCTGTTTATCGTGGTAGTGCTGACCTTGCTGATGCTGCAACTGCGCAGCTTCTCGCGCACGGCGATGGTCTTTCTCACCGCGCCTTTGGGGCTGATCGGCGTGACCTTGTTCCTGCTGGTGTTCCGCCAACCCTTCGGTTTCGTCGCCATGCTAGGCACCATCGCGCTGTCGGGGATGATCATGCGTAACTCGGTGATTCTGGTGGACCAGATCGAACAAGACATCAAGGCTGGCCTGGCACCCTGGCAGGCAATTATCGAAGCCACGGTCCGACGCTTTCGCCCCATTGTGCTGACGGCACTGGCAGCGGTGCTGGCGATGATTCCGTTGTCACGCAGCGTGTTCTTCGGGCCTATGGCCGTGGCGATCATGGGCGGGTTGATTGTGGCAACGGCGTTGACGCTGTTGTTCCTGCCGGCGTTGTACGCAGCGTGGTTCAGGATCAGGAAGGAGGAGTAGATCAGTGAGCGTTTTTGGCTGGCCCTGTGGGAACCATTTTTCAAGGCTTGCCACAGAGGGTTACCTGTTCGCAGGTACGTTATCCGGTGGTTTTTATCACCTGGATAACGTTTCCAGAACGTTCATAGAGGCGAAATAGATATGCTCCTACAAGCATTGGGTAACTTTTACTCTGGGATCGGCATGATGCTGGGCGGCGGTCAGATGGGCGGCGCTTGCGCCAAACATTCCCAGAATGACTCCGTTAGTCGGCGTGAGCTTTCCGACGCGCTCAAATCGTTCAAATACGATTTTCCCCAGCCGACCAGTAATATTACGATTAACAACGCCAACGCCAATAGCAACGCCAATACCAATACGCAAATCGGCCGTTGAATGAGCTGATTTTTGATATTCAGGCATTGCAAACACTCTGCATCCGCAGAGTGTTTGCCGCGTACGTTCAGTCGAGGGGCTTAAAGCGCCCCAAACACCTTCTTGGCCAAGCTGGTGGCTGCCGCCGCCGGATTCTTGCGAATGGTTTCTTCCTGCTGCGCAATCATCTTGAACAAGCCATCCAGCGCTTGCTCGGTCACGTAGTTCTCAACGTTGGCGCTCTTGGCATCCACCGCGCCAAAAGCTGCGGCCTTGCCGGCCAGGGCGTTGTACTGCTGGGCTACCCCGACCTTATCGGTGGCTGCCTTGACGATGGGCAAGAACTTGGCGCGAATCTCTTCACGGCTGCTTTTGTTCAGGTACTGGGTGGCAGAGTCCTGACCACCGCTGAGAATGCCCTTGGCGTCGGTCACGCTCATGTTCTTCACGGCGTTGACCAAAATTGGCTGGGCCTGGGTCACCGCGGTTTCTGCCGCCTTGTTCATGCTGGTTTCCAACTGCGTGACCTGGTCACCCATGCCGAACATTTTCAGCTTGTCGGCGACCTTACCGAGTTTGCCCGGCAGGCCGATCTTCACGTCCGGGTTGTTGCTGAAACCACCGGGCGTTCCGAGTTGTTTCACTGCAATCTGTGCACCTTGGGTCAAGGCATCCTTGAGGCCGCCGCTGGCGTCGCCCTGGGACAGGCTGCCAAGGTCCAGGGCCATGGCATTGGCGCCGAACAGCAAGCCAGCACACAGGGCGGTGAGGCGAAGAGATTTGCGGAGCATGGGCGCTTCCTTATGAAGTGGGAATGATCAGTGTGCGGCCGCATCTACCCGCAGGCGCAGCGGTTGTGGGTCCTGGCCATTGAGTTGCACAGTGTGCCGCTCGGTGGTGATAAACAGTAGCTTGCCGTCCAGCTCGATGCGAGCGCTGACCGAATAGGTGTGGCCCGGTTTGACTTGGGCCGGGTCGTAGCTCAGGTGAAACGGCAGCGGCACCTGGCCTTTGACCGGGCCTTTCTGTTCGGCGAGGGTCACGGCCGGCGCGTCCATCAGCGACACGTCCTGCAGGCTGACACTCAAGGTGGCGGCTGGCGGCAGGGCGATGCGTTGCAGGTAGAACACTTCGCCGTCCAGGCTGGCCTTAGGGGTTGGAGTCATCGAGTGGCAGGCTCCGAGCAGGGCGGTCAGGCCCAGGAGGATGAGTTTTTTCACGGTGCGGCTCCTTGTCAACGGCGCCGGAATCCGCCCGGCGCCTCATTCAATCTAGCGGTTTTGTTCAGGGTCGGCGGCAACCGGTTCGGCGGCGGCCTCGGCTGCACCATCCACGCGGTGCAGGGCGACCTGGCGGATCGACAGGCGAATATCCGCCGGCAACACACGTTTGGCCGCGCCTTCGGCCAGTTCGCCGAGCAGGTCGTGATAGCCCAGCTTGCCGGCTTCATCGCGGCGCAGCACATCTTGCTCCAGCAACGTCTGAATAAAATGTCGGAAAAGACTCTTGTCGAAGAATTCCGGGGCATTGAGGCCGTGCAGGATCGACAGGCGCTGGGCCATGATCGTGCACAGGTCTTCCAGCTCCTCGGCGCTGATGCTGTTCTGGCCGCTGTTGAGCAGCAACGAGATCGCCATGTAGAAGCGTTGCAGAGTCTGGGCGATGCTCTTGGACAGCAGCGTCAGTAGCACAAAGTGCCGCGAACTCGGCGCCGGGCGCAGGTACACGGCGTTTTCGAAGCGCAGCAGGCCTTGTTCAACGAACGCGTCCAGCCATTGGTCGACCACGTTGTCCAGTTCCTCCAGCGACCAACGGATAAACAGCTCCGATTGCAGGTACGGGTAGAGCGCGTGGGTGTAGCGCAGGATCTGTTCGCGGGTCATGCGCGAACTGCTCTGGAAGAAGCTCGCCAGCAAGGCCGGCAGGGCGAAGATGTGCAGCACGTTGTTGCGGTAATAGGTCATCAGGACAGCATTCTGCTCATCCAGATAAACGATTTTACCCAGGGCATCGCTCTGCTCCGACAACAGGTTCATGTCCTTGACGTGCTTGATCAGCGCCAGGCCATCGCCTTCCGGCAGAGTGGTGTGGGGCGAGTACGGCACGCGGCGCAACAGCGCCAGGTACAGGTCCAACTGCCGGGCCATGGCCTGTTCGTCCAGGGCCAGGCGGGTGGTGGACAGCAGTGCCAGCGCCACCAGATTCACCGGGTTCACCGCAGCGGCTTCGTTCAAGTGGCGCGCCACCTGTTCGCCGAGGCGATTGGTGGTCTCGTTGAGCCAGGCTGGTTTGTAGTTCGGCCCCAGTTCCTGGGCGCGCCAGTCCGGTTGTTCGGCGTCGAGGAACTCTGCCAGCTTGATCGGCTCGCCGAAGTTGACTGCCACTTGGCCAAAGCGTTGCTTGAGCGCGCCGACCACTTTGAAGATATCGAAGATCGACTCTTTCTTCTTGCTCGCGCCACGCAGTTCGCCCAGGTAAGTGCGGCCTTCGAGCACGCGCTCATAGCCGATATACACCGGCACGAACACGATGGGCATGCGCGAGGAACGCAGGAAACTGCGCAGGGTAATCGCCAGCATCCCGGTTTTTGGTTGCAGCATGCGCCCGGTGCGCGAGCGTCCGCCTTCGACGAAGTACTCCACCGGGAAACCCTTGGTAAACAGGGTGTGCAGGTATTCGTTGAACACCGAGGTGTACAACGGGTTGCCCTTGAAGGTACGGCGCATGAAAAACGCACCGCCACGGCGCAGCAGGCTGCCGATCACCGGCATGTTGAGGTTGATGCCGGCGGCGATGTGCGGCGGGGTCAGGCCGTTCTTGAACAGCAGGTAGGACAGCAGCAGGTAGTCGATATGGCTGCGGTGGCAAGGCACGTAGATCACCTCGCAGCCCTGGGCCACCTTTTGCACGCCTTCGATGTTATTGACCTTGATGCCGTCGTAGATCTTGTTCCAGAACCAGCTCAATACCACTTCCAGGAAGCGGATCGCGGTGTAGGTGTAGTCCGAGGCAATTTCGTTGCCATAGCGCAGGGCCAGGGCCTTGGCTTTTTCCGGGGCGATCTTTTCGCGTTCGGCCTCATCCAGGATGGCTTGGCGCACCAGCGGCATATTGACCAGGCCCTTCACCAGATTACGCCGGTGGGACAGGTCGGGACCGATCACCGCCGTCTTCAGGTTACGAAAATGCACACGCAGGATGCGCTGGGCCATGCGTACGGTGCGTTCGTGGCCTTTATTGTGCTCGATCAATTCACGCAGGTTGATAGGCGCGGAGAATTGCACGCGGGTCTTGCGCCCCAGGATCAGGATGCTCAACAACCGGCGTAGACGCCCGGTGACTGCCCAGCTGTCGGCGAACAACAGCTTCCACGGGCTGGACTCGCTTTCGGGGGATTGGCCCCAGAACACGCTGACCGGAATGATTTGTGCATTCTCTTCGGCATGTTCGGTGAGGGTATTGACCAGGCGCGTCAAGGTGGGCGGCGCACCGCGCTTGTCCTGGCGCCCGAGCCAATCCGGATCCGGCGTGAGGTAGAAGAACGCCGCAGGCTCCATCAGCGGCCCCACCGATACCGGCAGCACCGGGCGAGGCAAGCCTGCCTTGGTGCACTCGGCATCGACTACCGCCAACTCGGTGAGGGAAGGTGATTGCAGGACGTAGAAAACCGGCCGGCTGCGGTCCAGGTTAAGGGTGAGGGACGACTGGTTGATCGTCTCTGAGCGAACCCAGAGGTACAACAGTCGGCGCAAGGTGCCAAACACCAGACGGCGGAACGGGGAGCGGGTCATAGGCGAGCTGCTTCAAGTGGAAAAAACCGAGCAGGCGCTCGGGCGGGTAGTGTGCCGTATTCGCCGAAAATCGGCAAAAAAGCAGCGATGTAAAGTTGAGTTGATGGTTTTTGAGCCTGTCTTATACTCGGCAGTTCAATGCGAGCGACTCAACAATAAAAAACCAGTGGGAGTGAACAGATGACAACGCGCGAAACCGGCAATGTGAAGTGGTTCAACGATGCAAAGGGCTACGGCTTTATCCAGCGTGAAGATGGCAAGGATGTGTTTGTGCACTACCGCGCCATACGCGGTGAAGGCCACCGCTCGTTGGCTGAGGGCCAGCAGGTGGAGTACGCCGTGGTGACCGGCGAGAAGGGCTTGCAGGCGGAGGATGTGGTGGGCCTGTAAGGCCGAGCGGCAAGTCTCAAGCTACAAGCTGCAAGCGCTTTGACTTGTAGCTTGTAGCTTGTAGCTGCTTTTAAACTGTTTTCCAGGTGATCTCTTCTTCACCCTCTGCGCTGATGCGAATCCAGCGATCAGCGCTTTCTTCTCCCTCTTCTTCAACCCAGGTGCCCGGTGCGCAGCGCACTTCGACATTCAGCGCGGCAAACGCGGCGCGGGCGCAGGCGATGTCGTCGTCCCACGGGGTCTGGTTGCTTTCCAGGTACAGGCTGTTCCATTTGCCGACCGCCTTGGGCAGCCAGGTAACCGGCACGTTGCCGGCCTTGCACTTGTAGGTCTGGCCTTTCTGGACCCAGTCGGAGCAAGGGCCCAGGGCGGCGCCCAGCCAGGCGGCGATGGCCTTGTGATCGACGTCGGCGTCTTTCAGGTAAATCTCGATATCGGGTTGGCGCATGGATGTTCCTCGTTGCGGGATTCGAAAATCCATTCGCGGATATTTGTAAAGTCAGCTATTGAAGCACGAAATAATCGTAGCGCATCGACACCGTGACCTGCAGCGGCTCAGCCGCCTCGATCACTTCGGCGCGGCGCTCGGCACTGGCTCGCCAGCCATGAGGCGTCATGGCCAGCAGGTTGGCGCGGTCTGCAGGCTCAGCCAGGTTCAGAGTGAACTCCAGGGTTTCACTGTGCGCAAGGCTCATGCCATCCGGCACCAAGGCCAGGTGTTTGTCGTCGGTGTATTCGCGCACTTCGTCGTACAAGCGCTCGCGCAGTTCCATCAAGTGGCCGCGGGTGGGGCCGACTTTCATCAAGCCGCCACCGTGGCTGAGCAGGCGCTTGGCCTCTTGCCAGTCCAACGGGCTGAACACGCTGGCGAGGAACTGACAGCTGGCGTCGGCCAATGGCACGCGGGCCATGCTGGCGATCAACCAGGTCAGCGCCGGGTTGCGTTTGCACGCGCGCTTGACCGCCTCTTTGGAGATATCGAGCGCGTAGCCATCGGCATCGGGCAGGGCCTGGGCGATTTGCGCGGTGTAGTAACCCTCGCCACAGCCAATGTCCACCCAGCGCTGTGGTGCGCGCTCGGCGGCCAGTTCGGCCAGGCGCTTGGCCACGGGCGCATAGTGCCCGGCGTTGAGGAAGTCGCGGCGCGCCTCGACCATGGCCAGGTTGTCGCCCGGGTCGCGGCTGTTCTTGTGCTGTACCGGCAACAGGTTCAGGTAACCCTGGCGTGCGCGGTCGAAGCGGTGCCCGGCCGGGCACGCCACGCCGTTGTCCACGGTATTGAGCGGTGCGCTGCAAATGGGGCAGGCGAGCATCAGGCGAGCAACTTGATCAGGGTCTGGTAGTAGATTTCGGTCAGCACGTCGAGGTCGCTGGCCAGGATGCGTTCGTTGACCTGGTGGATCGTCGCGTTGACCGGGCCCAGTTCGACCACCTGGGTGCCCAGCGTCGCAATGAAGCGCCCATCGGAGGTGCCGCCGCTGGTGGACGCCTTGGTTTCACGCCCGGTGATCGCCAGGATGCTGGCCGATACCGCATCCAGCAGAGCGCCCGGCTCGGTAAGGAACGGCAGGCCCGACAGCGCCCACTCCACATGCCAGTCCAGGCCATGCTTGTCGAGAATGGCTGCGACCCGTTGCTGCAGGCCCTCGACGGTGGATTCGGTGGAAAAACGGAAGTTGAACACCGCCGTCAGGTCACCCGGGATCACGTTGGTGGCGCCGGTACCGGAGTTGAGGTTGGAAATCTGAAAGCTGGTCGGCGGGAAGAAGGTGTTGCCGTCATCCCAATGTTCGGCGGCGAGTTCGGCCAGGGCCGGTGCGGCCAGGTGGATCGGGTTCTTCGCCAGGTGCGGGTAAGCCACGTGGCCCTGTACACCGCGTACGGTCAAGGTGGCGCCGAGGGAGCCACGGCGGCCGTTCTTGACTACGTCGCCCACCAGGCTGGTGCTCGACGGTTCGCCGACGATGCACCAGTCCAGGCGTTCCTTGCGTGCGGCCAGGCGTTCGATCACGGCCTTGGTGCCATGGTGCGCCGGGCCTTCTTCGTCGCTGGTGATCAGGAAGGCGACCGAACCCTTGTGGTCCGGGTAGTCGCTGACGAAACGTTCCGCTGCCACCAGCATCGCCGCCAGGCTGCCTTTCATGTCCGCCGCGCCACGCCCACAGAGCATGCCGTTGTCATCGATCAACGCATCGAACGGGTCGTTCTGCCAGGCCTGTACCGGGCCAGTCGGCACCACATCGGTATGACCGGCAAAGCACAGCACCGGGCCTTCGTGCTTGCCGTGGGTGGCCCAGAAGTTATCCACGTCTTCAATGCGCATCGGTTCAAGCGCAAAACCGGCGTCGCCCAGGCGCTGCATCATCAGCTTCTGGCAATCGGCATCGATCGGCGTGACCGACGGGCGACGGATCAGGTCGATGGCAAGTTGAAGGGTCGGCGAAAGGTCGGCATGGGCCGTCATGGGAGAACTCCGGAAATCGAGGCGGCGACGTTCTAACTGTAGGAGCGAGCTCGCTCGCGAAAAACTCAAAGGCACCGCGTGCATTCAGGATGCCCACGTCATCGTTAACGATTTTCGCGAGCAAGCTCGCTCCTACAGTGATGGGTGTAAGGCCCGCAAAAGGGCCGTTATCTTATAGCAAAACGGCGGCCAAGGGCCGCCGTTTAGTGCATTGCGTCACTTTTTACGCCGCCGGTGCCGCCTCGGGCGCCGCCGAAGGTTTGGGCAGAGACGACAAGAACGCCATGATCAGCGCCGCCACATAGGGCAGCGACTGCACCAGCAACATCACCACCCAGAAGCGAATGTCGTTGCTTGGCAGGCCTTGCACCAGGTAGATCCCCAGCGCCGCGCCCCACAGCAGCAGCATGATGAACATTTCTTCGCGGGCTTCGGAAATCGCCACCCAGAAGCCGTGGTTATCCGCGTTTTTCGGTGTACGAAAGAACGGAATGCTGCTGGTGAAGAAGCCGTACAACACCGCCTTGGCGATGGTGTGGGACAACGCCAACCCGGCCAGCGCCGCGCAGAACGCGTCTTTCAAGTTCACGCCTACCGCACGACGGTAGAGGAAGATGATCTTGCCGACTTTGAACACAAACAACGCCAACGGCGGGATCGCGAAAATCAGCAACGGCGGGTCGACCCGGGTTGGCACGATGATCATTGCCGCCGACCACAACAGCGCACCGACGGTAAAGAAGATGTTCATGCCATCGGCCACCCACGGCAACCAGCCGGCGAGGAAGTGGTAGCGCTGGCCACGGGTCAACTCGGTGTCTTTGCCACGTATCAGGCTGGCGGTGTGACGCTTGATGATCTGGATCGCGCCATAGGCCCAACGGAAACGCTGTTTCTTGAAGTCGATAAAGGTATCCGGCATCAAACCCTTGCCGTAGCTGTCGTGGTAGTACGCCGCCGACAAGCCTTTTTCGAACACGCGCAGGCCCAGCTCGGCGTCTTCACAGATGCACCAGTCGGCCCAGCCCAGCTCTTCAAGCACCGAGCGGCGGGTCATGGTCATGGTGCCGTGCTGGATGATCGCGTCACGGTCGTTACGGGTGACCATGCCGATATGGAAGAAGCCCTTGTATTCGGCGTAGCAGAGCTTCTTGAAGGTGCTTTCGTTTTGGTCGCGGTAATCCTGGGGCGACTGCACCACGGCGATTTTCGGGTCGGCGAAGTGCGGCACCATGTGCTTGAGCCAGTTCGGCGATACGCAGTAGTCCGAGTCGATCACTGCGATCACTTCGGCATCCTTGGCGGTGTGCGGGATCAGGTAGTTCAGCGCGCCGCCCTTGAAACCGGCCAGGGGCGCGACGTGGAAGAACTTGAAGCGCGGGCCCAGGGTTTCGCAGTAGTCGCGCACCGGCTCCCACACCGCCGGGTCCTTGGTGTTGTTGTCGATGATCAGGACTTCGTAGTCCGGATAGTCGAGGGCGGCCAGGGCATCGAGGGTCTGCTTGACCATTTCCGGTGGCTCGTTGTAGCACGGCACGTGGATCGATACTTTAGGGCGGTAGTCCGAGTCGCCTTCCACGGGCAGGAATTCACGCCGGCGCTTGTGGGTCCACACTGCTTCCGCCAGCTCGTGGGCTTCGGTCAGCAACACAATGAACACGCCCAGGGCGCCGAGCGCAAGCAACACGCCAACGCTCACGCTGAACCAGGTGCTGTATTGCTGGCTGTAGTCGTAGCCGATCCACACCAGTACCGACCCGCACAGAAACGCAATAAAGGTCAGAAAGGTACGGCCCCGCTGGCGCAGGGCTGAGCCATCGATCATCAACAGGGTCAGGGACAGCAGCGCAAGCACCACCGAACCGATGGCCAGTACCCGCCATTGCGGAATCGCCACCACCGGGCCATCAAAGTTGAATTTCTGCTGGCGCGCGGCGTTGAACACGCCCCAATACGCGCCCGCCGACCCTTCGTCGCTGACCTTCCACGGTTGGTCGAAGGCTTCGATTACAAAGTAGTTGTAACCTTGACGGTTAAGCTTATTCACCAGGGTACGCAGGTAAATCGCCTGGTCTGCCGGCGACGATTCATTGCCACCGCGCATACGGCCGTTGCTGGGCCAGCCCACTTCCGACAGCAGCAGTGGTTTTTTCGGGAAGGCTTTCTTCAGGTCCTTGGCGCGGTCGAGGACGTACTGGCCGGCCTTGTCCATCGGGATGTATTCCCAGAACGGCAGGATGTGCGCGGCGATCAGGTCGACGTGCTTGGCCAGTTGCGGGTTCTTTTCCCAGATGTGCCATTGCTCGGAGGTGGTCACCGGCACTTTCACGGCGGCGCGCACGCGGTCGAGCAGCACGATCAGGGCTTCGGGGGTGATTTCTTCCCGAAACAACGCTTCGTTACCCACCACTACGCGTACGACACTGCGCGAGGTGTTGGCGATCTCGATAGCGCGCTGGATTTCACGCTCGTTACGTTCCAGGTCCGGGCTGATCCAGATCCCCAGGGTCACGCGCAGGCCGAACTCTTCGGCCAGCTTGGGAATATCCCCCAGGGGGCCGTCCACCGAGTAGGTACGGATGTTGTCCGTCAGCTTGCTCATGATCGCAAGGTCCTGACGCATCTGTTCGTCGGTAGGGTACTGGCCTTTCTGCGGGTACTGGCCCTGCTGGAACGGCGAGTAGGAAAAACCGGAGATCTGATCGGGCCAGTTGGGAGCGGTGACCGGGCGGTTGATCAGCGCCCAGAAACCGGTGAACAGCGCGGCAATTGCCAGCACCACCACCAGGTTGAGTCCAAATTTACGCGATGCCATGGTTATGTCGGGTTCCAAAGGGTGCGGAACGAAAGAGGTGTCGGCCTACGCCGAACGGCGCGCATCCTACACCGGCCCTTCCCTGAGCGTACAGCAGACAGAGAAAAGCCGGACGTTAGTCTGCGAAACTCCATCTAAGTTCTTCACTTGTAACTTGTAGCTTAAAACTTGCCGCTGCGTGGCCCTATAATGCGCGCCGGTTTTTGGGGTAATGATGATGAGTACAGAAGATCCGCGGTTTGCAGGCGTCGCCCGCTTGTACGGCCTTGAGGGCCTGGAGCGCTTGAAAGCCGCCCATGTGGCGATTGTCGGCGTCGGCGGCGTAGGTTCCTGGGCGGCGGAAGCGATTGCCCGTTGTGGGGTGGGCGAGATTTCACTGTTTGACCTGGACGATGTCTGCGTCAGCAACAGCAACCGCCAGTTGCATGCCTTGGACAGCACCGTGGGCAAGCCCAAGGTCGAAGTGATGGCCGAACGCCTGCGCGGTATTAACCCCGATTGCACCGTGCATGCCGTGGCAGACTTCGTCACCCGCGACACCATGGCTGAGTACATCACCCCGACTATCGACTGCGTGATCGACTGCATCGACGCGGTCAACGCCAAGGCGGCGCTGATTGCCTGGTGCAAGCGCCGCAAAATCCAGATCATCACTACCGGCGGCGCCGGCGGGCAGATTGACCCCACGCTGATCCAGGTGTGCGACCTGAACCGCACCTTCAATGACCCGCTGGCCTCGAAAGTGCGCTCTACCTTGCGCCGCGATTATGGCTTCTCGCGTACCGTCACCCGCCATTACAGCGTGCCGTGCGTGTTTTCCACCGAGCAGCTGCGCTATCCCAAGCCTGATGGCAGCATCTGTTTGCAGAAGAGTTTTGTCGGCGATGGCGTGAAGCTGGACTGCGCGGGAGGGTTTGGCGCGGTGATGATGGTCACGGCCACGTTCGGCATGGTGGCGGCGACCAAGGCGGTGGATAAGATTGTGGCGGGAGTGCGTCGTCCCTCAGAGCGCATCAAGCCCACCTAGATCTCACTACCCTACAGAGATCCAAACTGTGGGGGCTTGCTCGCGAAGGCGGCCTGGCAGTCAACACAGTTGGACCGTGTACATATCCATTCCTGCGGTAACGGCTACT
>NZ_QODJ01000053.1:0-45628 GCF_009935965.1 Pseudomonas sp. L13 | reverse complement strand
GGCCAGCGTGGTTTAACGGGGCGCCTGAGATCAAGATCAAAAGCAGATCAAGAGCAAGAGCGGCTCGCTTCGCATCGTGGTTACCGGCAGTCGCAGGCAAGCCACATTGATCGTATTGCACGCTTGGGTTAGTGGCATTTGGTCATGGTTTGTAAAGGGCCAGCAAGGCGTGTCCCTTTAAATTGCAGGACGTTTCCTAGACAATCCTTGCCGCCTTGTGCCTGCTGGATTCGGTGGCTAGTCTGCGGTCCGTCACTGCCAAATCAGTGATCGGGTTTAGTCGCCCGGCATTCCAAAAGGCGCATGATCCTCCATGAGTTTTAATGGTGGCTGTGCGCAGGGCGCCCTTGGGTGCGCCGGATTTTGCCTTTTGGCCGGTCGACTAACCTGCGTACAGCCGCCACCCTACGTTTAGTCGCGAAAGGTTCGGCTCCCTGAATCCAAAAGGAAGCTAAACAATGAGTAAAGTTCTACCCGATCCCGCAAAAGACCGCGCTGCCTTCAACCGCGCCATCGACCACTACCTCCCCACCCAAGGCTTCCATTGCGTCAACGAAGACCTGAGTTTCGAAGACGCCCTGCTCTACACCGCCAGCCTGCTCGACAGCGCTTCTGCCACGGCGCTGGATTGCGGTGAGCTGCTGCAAAGCCCTGAACGGGCGAAGATCCTGGCGGTGTGGCATCTGCTGGAAATTGCAAAAACCACCGTAGATCGCTCCATCGAGTGCCTGACCGGCACCAAGGCCACTGCCTAAACGCGCTTAAAACTGTGGGAGCGGGCTTGCCCGCGAAGGCGGTGTGTCAGTCACCGCATCTGCTGCTGCACTAACGCCATCGCAGGCAAGCCAGCTCCCACATTTGATCTTCATGGCTCTCTCCCACATTGATCTGATTTTTCCCTCGGGTTATTGCGGATAAAAACTAAAAGTCCATAATGGACAAATTAGTTTATCCGGAGAATCCCATGCCCACGACGCCCCTCGTTATCGACCAGGCCCAGGCCCGTACCTTGCTGGCTCAAGTCGACGTGCCCTTGGTCCTGCGCAAACTGTTCCGCGACCTCGCCGCCGGGCAAGCGGTGCAGCCGGCACAACAGCTGGTGGCGTTTCCCCATGATGGCGGGGATTTCATCAACTACTTGGGCGTATTGGCCGAAGACGGGGTGTACGGGGTCAAGACTTCGCCTTATATCGTGCGCGAGCAAGGCCCGTTGGTGACGGCGTGGACACTGTTGATGTCGATGCACAGCGGCCAGCCGTTGCTGTTGTGCGATGCCGCTGAATTGACCATTGCACGCACCGCCGCCACCACGGCCTTGGCGGTGGATGCGCTGGCCCCGGCGGCGGCGCAGCGCTTGGCGATCATCGGCAGCGGCAAGGTCGCCCAGGCGCACCTGCGTTATGTGCAGAACCTGCGCGACTGGCAGCAGATCCGCCTGTATTCCCCCAGCCTGGGAAGCGCTAGCGCCGAAACACACGCGCAGTTGGCCTGCCTGGACCCGCGCCTGACCCTCGCCGCCACCTGCGAGGCCGCCCTTGAAGACGCGGATGTAATCCTGCTCTGCACCTCGTCCGCCGGGCCGGTTATCGACCCGTCACGCTTGAGCAAACCCGCGTTGATCACCTCCATCAGCACCAACGCACCGCGTGCCCATGAAGTACCGCCGCACAGCCTCAACCAGATGCACGTGTTCTGCGACTACCGCCAGACCACCCCGGATTCGGCCGGTGAGATGCTGATCGCCAGCGAACAGCACGGCTGGGACAAACGCACGATTGTCGGCGACCTGCCCGAGTTGTTCAGCGACATGGCCCAACGCCCGGACTACGATCGCCACGTCTTTTTCCGCTCCATCGGCCTGGGCCTGGAAGACATCGCCCTGGCCAATGCCCTTTACCAACTGTAGGAGCGAGCTTGCTCGCGAAGACCTCACAGCTACTGCGTTTACACAGGATGGGCGCGTTATCGTTAACGTTTTTCGCGAGCAAGCTCGCTCCTACGAGGCTTATTTCGGGAGATATCCATGAGCCAGGCAGACTTCATCATTATCGGCGGCGGCATTGCCGGCGCGTCCACCGGGTTCTGGTTGTCGCAGCACGGCAAGGTATTGGTACTGGAACGTGAAAACCACCCGGCGTATCACTCCACCGGGCGTTCGGCGGCGCTCTACACCGCCGCATACGGCACCCCGCAAGTGCGCGCGTTGACCTTGGCCAGCCGGGCCTTCTTCGACCAGCCACCCGCAGGCTTCTGCGAACACCCACTGCTGACGCCCCGGGGCGAAATGACCGTTGATTTCAACGGTGACCCGGCCGAACTCGACAGCCAGTACCTGAGCGCCAAGGCCACCGTAGAGCAGGTGCAGCGCCTGACGGTCGATGAAGCCTGTGCACGCTTGCCGATCCTGCGCCGTGAAAAAGTCCACGGGGCTATCTACGACCCTACCGCTTGCGACATCGACACCGACGCCCTGCACCAAGGCTACCTGCGCGGTATCCGCCGCAACCAGGGCGAAGTACGCACCGACAGCCATGTGCTGGGCTTGAGCCGCGACGCCGACGGCTTGTGGCAGGTGCGCACCCAGGATGCGACCTTCACCGCGCCGGTCATCATCAACGCCGCCGGTGCCTGGGCCGACCATATCGGCGGGCTGGCGGGCGCGGCGTCCATCGGCTTGCAGCCCAAGCGCCGCTCGGCCTTTATCTTCGCCGGCCCCGAGGGCGTGGACAGCCACGACTGGCCGATGCTGGTAGCGCTCGACGAAGCGTTCTACATGAAACCCGATGCCGGCATGTTCCTCGGCTCGCCAGCCAACGCCGACCCGGTAGAACCCCAGGATGTGCAACCCGAAGAGCTGGATATTGCCATGGGCATCTACCAGATCGAGGAAGCCACCACCCTGACCATCCGCCGCCCCACGCGCACCTGGGCGGGCTTGCGCAGTTTTGTGCAGGACGGTGATTTGCTGTCGGGCTTTGACCCTCAGGTGCCGGGGCTGTTCTGGGTGGCCGCGCAAGGTGGCTACGGCATCCAGACCTCTCCCGCCATGGGCCAGGCAAGCGCCGCCCTGGTGCGCGGCGAACCGCTGCCGGAGGCTCTGACCCGGTTCGGCCTGGACGCTGGTATGCTCTCCCCGGTCCGCCTGGAGCCCCATTGATGAACACCGCTGAACAAGACAAGGTCATGCAGAACTTTCGCGCGATTGCCGATGCAATCGCCACGCTGTTCTTTCCCCATGCAGAAGTGGTGCTGCATGACCTGCGCACGCAAACCGTGGATTACATCGCCAATAACCTGTCCAAGCGCAGCCTGGGTGACGACTCGTCCCTGGAGGACATGCTCGACGGTGACGTCAGCGAGGTGAATATCGGCCCTTACGAAAAGCTCAACTGGGATGGCCAGAAAATCCGCAGCCTGAGCACCGTGCTGCACGACCACAAAGGGCGCCGCTTGGCCGTGCTGTGCATCAACCTGAATATTTCAATGTTCGAAACGGCCAAGGCGGCACTGGATTTGTTCCTGTCGCCAAGCAAGCTGATTGCACAGCCAGACGCGCTGTTTCGCGATGATTGGCAAGAGCGCATCAACACCTTCCTGCATGCCTGGCTGCGCGAGCGTCAGTTGAGCCTGAACCTGTTGACCCGCGACCACAAACGCGAACTGGTGCTGGCGCTGCACGCCGAAGGGGCGTTCAAGGGCAAGAGCGCCTCCAACTATGTGGCCAATGTGCTGGGCATGGGGCGGGCGACGGTCTACAAGCATTTGAAAGAATTGAAGGCTTAATCAGTTGTAGGAGCGAGCTTGCTCGCGAAGAACTTTAACGATAACGCGTGCATTCTGGGTAAACGCGGTGCCTGAGAGTTCTTCGCGAGCAAGCTCGCTCCTACAAGAGTTCGATCCGATGGCATCAGTCGCCGTAGATATCGGCCTTGAAGTACTGCTGTGAAATCTTCTGGTATTCGCCGCTGGCGCGAATGCCGTCGATGGCCGTGTTCAGTTCGCTGACCAACTCACCATTGCCCTTACGCACTGCAATCCCTGCACCCTCACCCACGTATTTCGGGTCCTTGAGCTCAGGGCCGACAAAGGCATAGCCCTGCCCGCGCGGCATCGACAGGAAGTCGCTCAGGGGGATGGTGTCGGCAAAGATCGCATCCAGGCGCCCTGCTGCCAGGTCCATGTAGATTTCTTCGTTATTGCTGTAGCGCTTGACGTTGATGCCCTTGGGTTCGAACACCTCGGTGGCATAGCGGTCGGTGGTGGTGGCGCGCTGTACCCCGACGTTCTTGCCCTTGAGGCTGGCGTACTGGTCATCCACCACGGCGCCGTCCTTCATCACCAGACGCGACGAGGTGAAGTAGTACTTGTGGGTGAAATCCACCGACTTCTTGCGGTCTTCGTTGATGGTCATGGACGACAACGCCATGTCGATCTTCTTGACCTTGAGGGACGGAATCAGCCCGTCGAACTCCCCTTCAATCCATACACACTTGACCTTCATTTGCGCACACAGGGCGTTGCCGATGTCGTAGTCGAAACCGACGATCTCGCCGTCGCCGGTCTTGGAGGCGAACGGTGGATAAGCGGCTTCAATGCCGATACGCAGGGTTTTCTCAGCGGCCAGCAAGTGGCTGGAGGCAAACAGGCTCAGGGCCAGGGCGGGAAGGAGGTGGCGTTTCTTCATGGAGGGGTTCTCGCAAGTTGTTGTTGGTTTGGCAAGAGTGAAGAAAAACGTGCAACGACTTTTTTGTACTTATAATTCCATACTGGACTTTTATGTGTTTACCCGTCAACAGGCAAAAAAAATGTGGGAAGGCTTGAGCCTTCCCACATCAGATCCTGCAGCACAGCTCGAACCTTACTTGGACACCGGCATCGCAAACTCCGCCCCCTGCTCAATACTCTCCGACCAGCGTTGCATGATCGACTTCTGCTTGGTGTAGAAGCGCACGCCCTCGGTACCGTAGGCATGCATGTCACCGAACAGGCTCTTCTTCCAGCCACCAAATCCGTGCCAGGCCATGGGCACCGGGATCGGTACGTTGATGCCGACCATGCCCACCTCGATACGCCGCGCAAACTCGCGAGCAATGTGGCCGTCGCGGGTGAAGCAACTGACGCCGTTGCCGAACTCGTGGTCGTTGACCAGCTTCACTGCCTCGGCAAAATCGTTAACCCGCACACAAGCCAGCACCGGGCCGAAGATTTCTTCGCGGTAGATGCTCATGTCCCGGGTCACGTGATCGAACAAGGTCGCGCCGAGCCAGAAGCCATTTTCCAGGCCGGGTTCGGTGGGCACGTAGTCACGGCCATCAAGCAACAACTGCGCGCCGGCGTGTACGCCCTGCTCGATGTAGCCACTGATGCGTTCCAGCGCAGCCCGCGACACGATCGGGCCCATCTCGGCTTTCAAATCGCGACCATCGGTGATGCGCAACGTCTTGGCGCGCTCGGTCAAAGCGGCGATGACTTTGTCACCCACGTCGCCTACCAGCACCGCCACCGAGATCGCCATGCAGCGCTCGCCGGCACTGCCGTAGGCGGCGCCCATCAGCGCGTCCACGGTGCGTTCGATATCGGCGTCGGGCATCACCACCATATGGTTTTTCGCCCCGCCCAGGCCTTGCACGCGCTTGCCGTTGCGGGCGCCGCTCTCGTAGATGTATTGGGCAATCGGCGTGGAACCCACGAAGCTCACGGCCTTGACGTCCGGGTGTTCGATCAGCGCGTCCACCGACTCTTTATCACCCTGCACCACGTTGAACACGCCTTTAGGCAGGCCGGCTTCATGCAGCAACTCGGCCATGAACAGCGAAGCGCTTGGGTCAGTCGGGCTGGGCTTGAGGATAAAGGTGTTACCCGCCGCAATGGCGATGGGGTACATCCACATCGGCACCATCACCGGGAAGTTGAACGGGGTCACGCCGGCGACCACGCCCAGCGGCTGGCGCATCGTCCAGTTGTCCATGCCACGGGAGACCTGGTCAGAGTGTTCGCCCTTGAGCAGGTTGGGAATGCCACAGGCGAATTCGAGAATGTCGATGCCACGGTCGACTTCGCCCTGGGCATCGGTGAACACCTTGCCGTGCTCGGCGACGATGATGCGCGCCAGGTCGTCCTTGCGTTCGCGCAGCAGGTGCAGGTATTGGAACAACACGCGGGCGCGACGGATCGGCGGGGTGTCGGCCCAGCCGGCAAACGCGGCCTGGGCAGCGGCGACGGCTTCGGCCACGGTCTGGCGGCTGGCCAGGGCCACGCGCGCGGTGACTTCACCGGTGGCCGGGTTGTAGACGTCCTGATAACGGTCATCGCGGCTGACGCGCTGGTCGTTGATGTAGTGCTCGATGGTTGCAGGCATGGCAGTCGATCCAGGTGGGTAGCGTTGGGCCACACGATAGGCTTTCGCTTTGTTCCTAACCAGAGCAGAATCTAGAACTTATTGTCCTTATAGGCGAACAATACACCCATGGAAAAGGCTGAGATCGAAGGGCTGTGGACCCACATTCACTGGCTGTCGGTGCTGGAGGAACAAGGCACCTACACTGCTGCCGCCGCGCGCCTGGGAGTGAGTAAATCGGCGGTGAGCCAGCGCATTTCCGACTTGGAAAAGGCCACCGGCACGCGCCTGGTGACGCGCACCACGCGCAGCGTGCGGCTGACCGATGCAGGGCTGTCATTGACCCGCGAAGTGCGCAGCGCCTACGCGCAGATCGCCCGCAGTTTTTCCTCGGTGCGCGACTCGGTCGGGGAGATACGCGGGTTGGTACGCCTGACCGCTCCCGTGGCCTTCGCCCGGCAACAACTGGTGCCGCACCTGTCCGGCTTTTTGCAGCAGTACCCCCAGGTGCGTATCCAACTGGATGTCTCCGATGCCTTGAGCTCACTGGCCGCCGAGGGTTACGACCTGGCGGTGCGCCACGGCTTCCAGGTGCCAGAAACCCACGTGGCGTGGAAGCTGTGCGATACCACCTCGGTGCTGGTCGCCACCCATGATTACCTGCGACGCCACGGCGCCCCCCGCGAGCCGGGCGACCTGTCGGCGCACAACTGCCTGTTTTACCCACGCGGCACCGACCAACCCGCCTGGACCTTCGAGCGCGGCAGCCAACCCCTCGAGCGCCTCACCGTGCCCATCGCCGGCAGCTTTGCTACCAACAACAGCGAAGCCTTGCGCGACGCCGCACTTAACCACCTGGGCATCGCCCTACTCCCGGACTTCAGCGCCCAGGCGGCGCTCACCGCTGGCAAAGTGGTGCAGGTATTGAAGGACTGGACACTCAAAGGCGCGTTTGCCGATGAAATTTACCTCATTCGGCCCTACTCGCCCCATGTGCCCAAATCGGTGACGGTATTGGTAGGGTATTTGAAGGAAAAGCTGTCAAGCGGGTTTCAATTTGATGGCTGCTGATGAAGGCTCTTGTAGGAGCGAGCATGCTCGCGAAAAACCCGAGAACCCCGCGTTAAACCTGATAGCGCGCGTTATCGTTGGCGATCTTCGCGAGCAAGCTCGCTCCTACAGATGACAGTGACCCAATCCTGTTGAATTCTTGCCTGATCCTCTGAACTTGAGGGCAATCGGATAGATAGCCCTTGCGCGTTGGTCTAGAGTTCGACGATGGGCGACTTTTAGTCGCACCGCTCCTATAAGAACTCAGCACCACCAACCGATGATCAGCAGGTGAGCCCGCATGGAATTACGTATCAACCAAAAGGCCTATCAGGTCGATGCCGAAGCCGACACCCCGTTGTTGTGGGTGATCCGCGACAACCTGGGCATGACCGGCACCAAGTACGGCTGCGGCCTGGCCCAGTGCGGCGCCTGTTCGGTGCTGGTGGACGGCAATGTGGTGCGCGCCTGCGTGACGCCTGTGGCCGGCGTGGTCGGTCGCGAGATCACCACCATCGAGGCCGTGGAGGCCGATGACGTGGGCAAGCGTGTGGTGGCGGCCTGGGTCGAACACCAAGTGGCGCAATGCGGTTACTGCCAGTCCGGGCAGGTGATGGCCGCCACCGCGCTGCTCAAGCACACCCCCGCGCCGACCAAGGCGCAGATCGACGCGGCGATGGTCAACCTCTGCCGTTGCGGCACCTACAACGCCATCCATGCCGCCATGGATGCCTTGGCCGCCGGGAAGGAGACCGCCTGATGAACACCAACGAGATCATTCCCGGCGTGACCCTAGGCGAACCGATCAACCTGTCCCGTCGCCGCTTCCTGGCCAGCACCGCCGTGGGCGCGCTGGTGATCGGCTTCGGCTTGCCGCTGGGCACCTCCCGCGTGCAAGCCGCGACCGGCGCTGCGGCTGAACGCGGCACACAAGTGCCCGCCTTCCTGGAGATTCGTCCCGACGGCAGTGTGCGCTTGCTCAGCCCCTTCATGGAAGGCGGCCAAGGCACCCACACCGCCATGGCGCAGATCGTCGGTGAAGAGCTGGATGCCGACCCGGCCACGTTCATCGTCGAAGCGGCCCCACCCGGCGAAGCCTACGTGGTGATGGAAAATGGCATGCGCATCACCGGCGGCAGTATGTCGGTGCGCATGAGCTACCCGACCATGCGCCGCCTCGGCGCCCTCGCCCGTGCCATGCTGATGCAAGCCGGTGCCGAGCAACTGCGCGTACCGCTCAGCGAACTGACCACCCAGCCCGGTCGCGTGGTGCACGCCGCTTCCGGTCGCTCCCTGGGCTACGGCGAACTGGCCGGGCGCGCCCTGGATATGCCGGTGCCCGACCCGGCCAGCATTACCCTGCGCGACCCGAGCCAGTTCCGCTGGATCGGCAAGCCGGTCAAGCGCCTGGATGCCTATGACAAATCCACCGGCAAGGCGCAGTACACCATCGACCTGAAAATCGACGGCATGCTCCACGCTGCCGTCCAGCATGCGCCACGCCTGGGCATGACCGTGGGCAGCCTGCGCAACCAGGCGCAGGTGCAAGCCATGAAAGGCGTGCATTCGGTTCACACCCTGCCCGGCGCCGTGGCCGTGGTAGCCGAGCGTTGGTGGCATGCCAAGCGGGCCGTCGAAGCCATTCAGGTCGAATGGCTTGAAGCCGCCGCCGACTCCACCGTGCGGGCGATGCCAGCGGATTTCTCCAGCGACAAGTACCGCGACTTCCTCGCCGCCCAGCAAGGCCCGGCCCGCGATGACGAAAACGAAGGCGATGTGGCCGGCGCACTGGCCAGCGCCAAGACCCGCGTCGAAGCCACCTACCACAACCAGTACCTCAACCATGCCCAGCTGGAACCGCCTTCAGCCCTGGCACGCTTTAACCCCGACGGCACGCTGGAGGTGTGGCTGCCTAACCAGGCGCCGGATATGTTCCGTGCCGACATTGCCAAGCGCACCGGTCTGAGCATTGAGCAAGTCACCCTGCACTCGCCGCTGCTGGGCGGTTTTTTCGGCCGGCATTTCCTGTATGACTCCGCAAACCCTTACCCGCAAGCCATTGCGTTGGCCAAGGCGGTGGGCCGGCCGATCAAGCTGATCTGGAGCCGTGAAGAAGAATTCGTGCGCGATGTATTGCGCCCGGTCGCCGTGGTCAAGTTCCGCGCCGCGCTGGATGACAAAGGCCTGCCCGTCGCCATCGAAGCGGTGAGCGCCACCGAAGGCCCCACCGAAGCCATTGCCGGCAAACAGGGGGATGCCATCGACCCTACTGCCCTGGAAGGGTTGTCGGGCAAGAGCTACGCGATACCCAACAAACGCATCGCGCAGATTTACGTCAAAGGCCCGGCCATGCTTGGTTATTGGCGCTCGGTGGGTAACTCGCTCAATGACTTTTTCTACGAAGCCTTCCTGGACGAACTGGCCGACAAAGGCGGCCATGACCCCTATGAACTGCGCCTGCACCTGCTGCGCGACAACCCGCGCCTGACCACCCTGCTGCAAGCGGCCGCCGAGCTGTCGGGCGGTTGGAAGCGTGGGCCTTACACCGCCGAAGACGGCACCCGTCGCGCACGCGGCGTGGCCATGGCCTCGCCATTTGGCTCCCATGCAGCGGTGGTGGCCGAGGTGTCGATCGAGAACGGCCAGGTCAAGGTTCATCACATCTGGCAAGCGATTGACCCTGGCAGCATCGTCAACCCGGCGATTGTGGAGGCGCAGGTTAACGGTGCCGTGGCCTTGGGCCTGTCGCAAACCTTGTTGGAGGAAGCGGTGTACGTGGATGGCAAGCCACGGGCGCGCAACTACGACCTTTATCCGGTGCTGCCGCCTTCGCGCATGGCGCAGGTACACGTGAAGATCGTCGAGAGCGGAGAAAAAATGGGCGGTATCGGCGAACCGCCGTTGCCGGCTGTGGCCCCCGCCGTGGCGAATGCGGTGGCGCAGTTGACTGGCCAGCGCATCCGCAGTCTGCCTTTGAGCCGCTACACCTTCAGCTAACCGACAGGGAATGCCCATGAATAACCGCCGATTCGCAAGAACCGCAGGGTGGCTGGTGCTGCCCTGCGTGGTCGCCGCCGGCCTGCTGGCCTGGTACGTCACCCGCGAGCCTGCCTCGCCTTTTGAACAGCAACAGGCCACGAGCTTCGACCCTGCACTGGTCAGCCGCGGCGAATACGTCGCCCGCGTAAGTGACTGCGTGGCCTGCCACAGCCTGCCGGGCAAGACGCCCTTCGCCGGCGGACTGGAAATGGCCACGCCACTGGGAGCGATCCACGCCACCAACATCACCCCCGACCGCGAACATGGCATTGGCACCTACAGCTTGGCCGACTTCGACCGCGCGGTACGCCACGGCGTGGCGCCGGGTGGGCGACGGCTCTACCCGGCCATGCCCTACCCGTCTTACGTAAAACTCAGCGATGACGACATCCAGGCGCTGTACGCATTTTTCATGAAAGGCGTGCAACCGGCCAATGAACCCAACCTGCCCAGCGGCATTCCCTGGCCGCTCAACCTGCGTTGGCCCATCGCCCTGTGGAACGGCGTGTTTGCGCCCACCGCTACCTACGCCGCCAAGCCCGGCCAGGACGCGCTGTGGAACCGTGGCGCGTATATCGTGCAAGGCCCCGGCCACTGCGGCAGTTGCCACACGCCACGCGGTTTGGCGTTCAACGAGAAAGCCCTGGACGAGTCCGGCGCGCCGTTCCTCGCCGGTGCCCTGCTCGACGGTTGGTACGCCCCCAGCCTGCGCCAGGACCACAACACCGGCCTGGGGCGCTGGAGTGAGGAACAGATCGTGCAGTTCCTCAAGACCGGTCGCAACCAGCATGCCGTGGTCTATGGCTCCATGACCGAAGCCTTCAACAACTCCACGCAGTTCATGCAGGACGATGACCTGGCCGCGATCGCTCGCTATCTCAAGTCGCTGCCCGGCGACCCGCAGCGTGACGGTAGCCCCTGGCAGTATCAAGCGGTGACGGCGCGCTCGGAAGCGCCTGGCGCCCACACGTACGCCACCCGCTGCGCCTCCTGCCACGGCCTCGACGGCAAAGGCCAACCCGACTGGATGCCGCCCCTGGCCGGCGCCACCTCGGCACTGGCCAAGGAAAATGCGTCGGCGATCAACATCACCCTCAATGGTTCGCAACGCGTGGTCACTGCCGGCCTGCCCGACGCGTACCGCATGCCAGCATTTCGTGAGCAATTGTCCGACCAGGAAATCGCCGACGTGCTGAGCTACGTGCGCGGTACCTGGGGCAACCACGGTGGCGCGGTCGATGCGAAGGCCGTGGGCAAGTTACGCGGGCATACGGACCCCGCGAGCAGTAGCCCGATCATTTTGCATATGCGCTGATAGGTCGCGATCAACTGTGGGAGCTGGCTTGCCTGCGATGCAAACACCTCGGCTCATCAGGTAGACCGAGTCGATGCATTCGCAGGCAAGCCAGCTCCCACATTGGTTATGTGTTGCCCACAGAATCAACGCCTGGCACAAGTCCCCTGTGGGAGCGGGCTTGCTCGCGAAGGCGGCCTGTCAGTTACTGCATCTTTAACTGAACCACCGCTATTTGCTCTCGTCCGCCTTGCCTTCCTGCATTTGCACCGATGACTGGGTGCCACTGTTGTTGTCTTTAGTGGCGTTATCGGCGTTGTCAAAACAGCCGTGCAGCAGGAACGCGCTGCACAGCCCGAGGCAGATATAGAGCTTCTTCATGATGGTTCACCTATTGACGAGTGAGTGATCTGCGTGACGAAAGCACGATTCGTCCGCCCATGATCTATCTGTCTGGAACAGAAGCGCTGGCGTTCAAAAAAAAGCCCCTTGGCTGACGAATGGGGCCGCGTGTTATTCAAACGGGATCACCGAAATCTTGCCGTTGCGCTCAAGAATCGCGAAGCGGATCTGCTTGAGCTCGACAAGCCCTTGGGTAGACCGGGCCGCCTCAAGGATGTCGCCCTCGTCCAGGCGCGCATGCTTGAGGCGTTTATGCAGCACCTGGCCTTGCTCGACCAGCACGGTCGGCCCTCCATCGAGCACACGCGCGAACCAGGCTGAACGCTGCTTGGCCAGCGAGAAACCAATGTCGATGGCAATCAAGGTGGCGATGACCAGCACGGCATTGGTCATCGAGAAATCTTCGCCCAGCAACGCCTGTTGGGTGGCTTCGCCGATGACCATCAACAGCACCAGGTCAAAGGTGGTGAGTTCAGCCAGTGTGCGCCTGCCCGCAACTTTGAACAGCACCAATAGCACCAGGTAAATCGCCACAGCTCGCAGTACAGAGTCCATGGTTGCCCCTCGCAACAGTGAATGGGAAACGACCGATTCATACGGATTAGGTGACCACCGCGCCGCTCAGGTTCATTCTTTCGACGCGCCCCGACCACCATCTAAAAAGATGATGGTTCCAGCGCAACTGAAGCGTTGAAGTGATCGAAATTTCGGCAGAAACCCAATTGATATAGGGACGCTTGAAGCGGGTCACACCTCTATATCGACCACGTTGAAGAAGGAACCCCTGTCATGAACGACTCACAACGCGCCTGGGAACTGGCCATGGTGTTGATTGCCAATGGCCGCATCCCCTTCGACCCCGCCAACCCGAGTGGGTCGGTGAAAATCCTGTCCAAGCATTTGCAAGCACTGGAAGAAGCACTGCGTGAACAGGCCACAGACGCCGCCACACATGAGCGCCTGGGCAAAAACAGCAGCCGCAGGCCCTCATTGGTGTGTGCCGACTAGGCGTCAGGCTTTGGTACGGCTACAGCCGATCCGGCTCGGCAACTGGCCCTGCCTGGCCTTCAGCATGGCTTGCATCGCTTGCGGCAAGGTGCTCCAGAACGTCAGCCCGGAGCGCTCTTCGATGTGGTCCACGGTGACCTGGTAATCGCAGAAGTCTGCGCCCTTGGGGGTTTCCTGGTTCATCACAAACGAGGCGTACAGGCCCGTTTCCGGAGAACTGCCGACCACGATGATTTTCCAGTAGCCGCTGGGGATGGTGTGAACTTTGTTCGTGCCCGGCAACGAGCCGACAAAATGCTCATACAGCGGCCCGGTGGCCACATACACCTGATCGACGCCTGGCTCCTTGCTGAGGTTGCGCTCCTGGTCTTCCAGGCGCACCCACGGCCCCTGGTTGAGTTCGGCCTTTTGCGGGGTGATGTTTGACAGGTAGTTGAGCGTTTGCCAATCGGCCACCCCGGCCATTGACGCGAGGTTGGCCTGATGCCCCCGGTCGATTTTGAGCGCGACGTTGGCACCGTTGTAATCCACCGGGTCCAGGGTTTCCCCGGTTGGAATATCCGGGTCGGTGCGCCAGTCACGGGAACGCCCGCTGGCCGCCGTGGCCTTGGTGATCTTGTAGGAGACCCAATTGGCAAACTTGGTCGAGCCGTTGTTGTTCAACGTGTAGGCCTGGCGGTTCAACGTCACCGGGCTGCCCCCGGTGGGGCAACTGATCGCACAGTTATCGAACGGCAAAGGTGGCGCCGGGAGGACGGCGGACTGGCGTGTGGGCGTGGTACAGGCGGCCATCAACGGGATCAACGAAAACGCCAGGTACTTGAACGATGTGCTTCCTTGCATGGTGTTACTCCTTGGGATGAGTCTTTTAAGAGACTGAATGGCCTCGGCCGATGCGCGTCCTGCGCAAACCGAGATGACCATTGAATCACATAAACATTTCTAAACGAGGACAGCAACCAGGCCGACGAACGTGCCCCCTTCGCGCCCCATAACTGTGCTATCCATAACGCCGCCCGTTGGCGGGCGATAGCACCACCTCATCAATGCACAAGGAACTTACACATGAGTGAGAAACCGGCAATTGTCTTGGTCCATGGTTTTTGGGGCGGTGCGGCGCACTGGAACCGGGTGATTATCGAACTGCACAACAAGGGCTATACCGATCTGCATGCGGTGGAGATGCCGCTGACCTCGCTGGCCGACGATGCCGAGCGTACCCGCAAGATGGTTGCGCAAATCAAAGGCCCGGTGTTGTTGGTGGGGCATTCCTATGGCGGCGCCGTCATCACTCAGGCGGGTAATGAACCGAATGTCGCAGGCCTGGTGTACATCGCGGCATTCGCCCCGGATGACGGCGAAAGCCCAGGCGGCATCACCCAGGAACATCTGCCAGAAGCCGCCCCCAACCTGGCGCCTGATAGCGACGGTTATCTGTGGGTCAAGCCTGAACAGTTCCACGACAGCTTCTGCCAGGACCTGCCCCAGCAAGAAGGTCAAGTCATGGGCGTCACCCAAAAGGCTCCGCTAGCGAGCACCTTTGGCGATGTGATCAGCAACCCGGCGTGGAAGAACAAACCGTCCTGGTACCAGATTTCGAGCCAGGACCGCATGATCCATCCCGATAACCAGGTGCGCATGGCCAAACGCCTAGGCACCCGGGAAACCATCACCCTGGATGCCAGCCACGCCTCCCTGGCGTCCAGGCCGGTAGAGGTCGCTGCGTTTATCGATAGGGCGGCGCGTTCGTTGTCGTGATGGTGTGATCAGACATGGCTGTCCCCAATGGCGCGTTCAGCGTTGCGTCCAATTGAACGCGCCGTATCCCTTTCCCACAACATTGCCGGTCACCCTTCTGAGCACTCTCAACACTGGGTTTTCAGTTGCGTATATGAAGACACTCTGGCGGCGCTGTTTGTCGCACCAGAGCATCAACAAAAAGCACAGCTTTATCGTACTCAGAGAGCATCGGGACGAACACACAGGTCACCTTCAAAAAGTGATGTGCTTAGCGCCCGATGGCTTATTTGACCCATTGCCCTGATTATCCCAACCAGCCTTGCCATCAACCTTTCTCATAAACGCCTCCAGCGCTTGCAGATCAGGCAACGGCGCCGTGCTGGTCAGCACGTTGGGCGCATGGCACCACGCAAGCGCGGGCGAAGCGCGTTCGCTCTGGCCATAGATCAACACATGACGAATCTGTGGGTTGTCCCTGATGAACCAGAGCAAATCGAATTTGACGCTGTGCGCCAGGGCGGCATTGATGATCAGCACATCCAGCGGCGTATCGCCGAAATCCACTGCACTCAATACTTCATCCAGCCGGTGTATCGGCGCGATGCGGTAATAGCCCAGCTGGTTCAACGCCCGTTCGATTTTCAAGCGGTAGAAATGCTGCCCATCGGCAATCAGAATGCGTAGCGCTTTATTGGTCATGTTCCCACCGCTCACTGATAAATGATCGTGAAGGTTGCCGACGCATTCGCCGGCCCCGGCGTGACCTTGGCCCCGGTTTGCAGGTAGCGCGCTCGCAGTGGGATGGCATAACTGCTTTCGGTGCTCCTGAGGGTCAGGCCCGTGTTTTGGTTGCTTGCCAGCGGCAGGGCAACGCCGTTACTGGTGGCGACCTGAATGCCGACGCCAGTCGCAGCAGGCGCGTTGCCGGCGGTGCTCGGGTCGAGGCTCAGGATGCCGTTGCTTGCATTGATGGCAGTCCGAGCCGGGTCGATGCGGTATTGCAGTGTGTTGTTGACGCGGGTTCCGCTGGTGCCGGTGCCTGAGGGTGAGTTACCACCTTGCGAAATCCAGCCGGGACCCGCGGCGGAGAATATGCCGTTGAACGCCGGGCAGTCATTTAGCGCAATGGAGAAGTCCGTCCAGCCGGTGGAACTGTTGAGGCCAGTGAATTTGTTGACCAGGTGGGTGCCCATCGGTACCGAGACATCCGGTGTGCTGCAGGTGCGCGAGACAATCTGGATGCTCCCGGAAATGCCCATCCTGAAGCCGCTCATTCTGGCGTCGCCGAAATTGCCGAACAGGCTCACGATCGGCAATGTACTGCCCACCAGCACACCTGGCGTCACCTCGCCGATCTTAATCAAGATCAGTTCAAAGTTCGAAGGCCCGTCAAAAGGCACGATGCATCTGAAACCCGCCGAACACGAGGTCCATGCCTTGGCGCTTTGCCTGGGCAGCAGGCCACCGTTGCTGTTGAAAGCAACGCCCAATCCGGGGATGCTGGTTCTGTAAACTTTATTGGCATAGGTGCCACTGGTTACATTGGCCAGAGCCTGGCTGGATTCAACGATAAGGTCGGTCCACTGCTGAAACGGCGCGACAAGGCACTCCAACTTCACCGCCTGACCTGAGGCCATGCTGAACTTTTGACGGTAGACCTCAGTGCCCACCGGCACATCCCGCCCGACGGTGATCGCCGAGATCTGCAACGGCATTGAGCCCACGGCAGGCCGGGTACCGTCCATATAGGAACAGGTGACTGCCATGGCCGTGCCGGCCGACGCCCACAAGGCCAAGCCCAGCCCCCCCAGTTTGATCAAAGAGCCGATGTTCATAACGCTACCTTTTGCTGGGTGTTGGGCCGCACGCTGTCAGCGACCTGTTTGCCGGCCGCACACACGGCGTCTACTTGTTGCAGCTGTTGCCCATCGCCGGGGCCCGGCGGGATCGTCAGGGCGCACTGCTGCTGCGCCTGGCTGCCCCAGTTGACCAGCAAACGGCGCGTTTCGGGTTTGATCCGCGCATACAGTTGACCGCCCTGCCCGACCACGCCCACGGTGGCACCCTCGCCATCGGTCACGCCCGCGCCGAACGGCAGGCTGCTGCCGTCGTCCAGGCGCACATTGAGCAGCACCGCGCGGCCCTGGTTGGTGGCGTATTTGAGGTGCACAACGGCACCGGCACGCGGCGCGGTCTGTTGGCTGGTTTCACTTAGCTCTACGTCCAGGGAACTGCCGATCGGGTCGATCGCCACCTCGTTCAATTCGTACGGGCGCAGGTAGGGCACCACGGCGTTGCCGCTGCCGTCGAGCCTCAGGCCCGGGTAGCCGGAGACCTTCGCGCCCTCGGCGCCTGGGGCGCTGACCACGGCCATGGTTTCACCGCGATAAGGCGTCATGGTCACCCCGTCGACATGGGCTACCACCGTGCCGCTGGCGCCCACCGACGCGCTGGTATAGCCATCGCCCCGGCCCAGGGCGGCACTGAGCATGGCGCGGGCGCCGGTATACTGGCCGTTGAGGGCTGCGCTCTTGGTATTGCTGCCACCGTCATGGCCGAAGGTGGCGCCGTAGCCGTACTGGCGGTCCTCGCCGGCGGTGCCGCTGATACCCGCCTGCTCGCTGTAATGGCTTCGGGGGTCCCGGCCCAGCTGTGCCGTCACTTGCGGCCCATAGCCCGGGCCGCCGAATTCCAGGGGCATGCTCATGGTCAGCAGAAAACTGTTTTCCATATCGCCCAGGCCCATCCGGCTGCGGTTAGCGTTCAGGCTGAAACTCACCCGGTTGAACTGCTTGCTGTAGCTGAACTGGTACTGCACGTCGCTGCCCTGCTGGTTCCAGTAGTTCTGGGCATAGCCGCTGATCGACACCTGACCCCAGGGCCCGAAGCTTTGGTCGGCGGTGACTGACAAGCGGCTGCGCGGGCGGCCGAACTCGCTGGTGTCCCAACCGTTTTTCTCGGCATCGAGCAGCTGCACGGCATTGCTGAAGTCCAGGTAGTCACGGGTAGAAAAACGATAGGCCGCTACCGAAAAGTTACTGCCGGTACTGAGGATGTTCTTGCTGTAGGACAGGCGCATGCTCTGCCCCTTCGCCCGGCCGGCAGCCAGATCGGTCTGGGCGTGCGTCACGTCCACCGCCATCGCGCCAATCGGCGTGCCGAACGCTACGCCTGTGAGGATGGCCGCGTAGTCATCGCTTGATTGCACACCGCCAAACCCGGTGAAGGTGTTGTTCAGACCATATTGCAGCGTGCCTTGCAAAAGGCGCGTCTGCTCGTCAACGAAGTTGTTGCGGGTTTCCCCGGCGGTGACACTGAAACGCGAGGTGCCAGGGCGCAGCAACTGGCTGACCGAGGCGTAGGGCACGATAAAGTTTTGTTCGGTACCGTCCGCCTCGGCCACGCTCACGTTGAGGTCGCCTCCGTAGCCGGTGGAGTACAGGTCGTCGATGACGAAGGCGCCGGGGGCGACCGTGGTTTCCAGCAGCACGTTGCCGGCCTGGCGAATGGTGACACGCGCATTGGTGCGGGCGATGCCACGGATAACCGGCGCATATCCGCGCATGGAGTCGGGCAACATGCGGTCATCACTGGCCAACTGTACGCCGCGATAAGACAAGGTGTCGAAGATCTCACCGCTGGTGTTGGACTCACCTACAGTCAGCTGGCTTTTCAGCGCAGTGATATCGCGTTGCGCGTAGCTGTCCAACGCCTGGTACTGGCTACCGTTGCGCGATTGCCAGCTCATCGAGGCATTGTGACGCAAGCGCCAGTCGCCCAGATTGAGGCCTGCATTGAGCCCCAGGAACGCCGAGTCATTGGTGCCGCTGCGGGTGCGGTTGCGATTGGCATTGAAGTTATAACTGAGCATCCCTGCAGTGACGCCACGGTCCCACAGTTCAGGGCTGACATAGCCACGCGAGTTACGCTTCAAGGCCGCCTGAGGGATGCTGAGGTCAAGTGCCTGGTTCTCCGGGGAGAAGTTCGCACTGGCGCCCTGAATCAAACTGCCCAACGCCGTGCAGCCTGGACCCTCAAGCGCCAGGCTGGCTTCGGGTGACAGTTTGGCGATGTTCACGCCCTGGCGCTCAAGCAGGCCATGATCCATGCACACCACCGGCTTGCTGCCGTCGGGCTGAGCCTCGATACGAATGTCCTGGCGACTGTTCAACTGGCCGTTGAGCATAACGTCCGCACGGTACTGCCCCGGGGTCACCGGGTTGCCGGCCTGGTATTTGCCGAGGTCAAGATTGCGTGAGTCTTCCGGCAGGAATGCATCGTTGAACTGCACCTCTTGCGCCAACGCGGCGTGGCCCCCCCAGGCGCATGGCGCGGCGGCCAATACCTTGAGTATCAAGCGGGTGAGCGGATTCAGGGCGAAGCGAGGCTGCGCCCCCAGGGGCGGCCTGGAGCGGGAAGAGGTCTGCATAAATGACTCGCGGGTAAAGACGTCAGGAATGGTTCAGGGCTTGAGTGCTGTCCGAGTCGGGATCAGCGCGCCGTAATCGTTGATTGCGCTGAACTCCACCTGTGCGCCTGGGGCTGGTCGGGTTTTAAGCGTCGGCAGCGGGAATTGCCGGGTTTGACCCGGGCCCACCATGCCGTCCTCACTGCGCGCGCGCTGACTGCCAGACACCAAGTCCAGCTCAACCAGCGATACGTGAAAAGCCGATGGATTGAACGCTCGCAGAGCCAGGCCCTGGCCATCGCGGGCCGTCACCAGTTGCCATTGCACCTGCTCGATCGCTTCGCTGGCGGTGCCTGCAAGGCCCGTCGGGCGGTAGAACAATTTGATCCGCGAACGGAAGGCCATTTGCAGAGTATTCAGGTCTGCCCCGGCCTCAGGTTTGGGTGGTATTTCCAGCACGTTGAGCCAGAACACCGACTCCTTGTCCTGGGGCAGCGCTGCCCCGGTAAACAATACGCGCAGGCTTTGGCCCTTGGTCGGGTCGATACGCGCCACCGGAGGCGAAAGCAGAAACGGCGCCTTGGAGCTGGTGGGCGTGGACTCCACACTGCCGGTATCAATCCACGCTTGCATCAACGCGGGTTGAGTACCGTTGTTATTGAGTTTTACTGTGACTTCTTTCTGGTCTGCCGGGTAGATCACGCGGGTGCCGGTGATCACCACACCTGCCAGCGCCTGGGAACACCCAATTGCCACAAGACTTGCCAGAAGCATTTGTTTAAATGGAAGTATGCAAGGCATGACGTAGTCCCAATGCCGCCCCGAAAACACGCCCTTTAACTATTCAACAGGGCGTGTAGTCATTACCGGCGACTTACTGATAATTGATGGAGTAAGTCACGTTGCTGATAACGGTGCCCGGCGTGGTCGCGGCTTGGGCGTAGTATTGAACAGCGTACGGCAGGTCTGCGCTGAGTGCGGTGGCGTCGATGGCGATACGGCTGGTGGAAGCCACTTGTGCGGTGTCACCGGCTTTGATGGACTTGCCATTGGATGCGTCGATCAGTTGCAGTTGAACCTTGGTAGCACCGCCGCCGATGTTCTTCAAGTTGCCGCTGGCCGGATCAACCGAACCGCCGGCTTCAAAGAACGCAGCTGCGGTTTTCAGCGCTGCCGAGCATTTGCTCAACTGAATGCTGAAACCGGTCTGGCCGGCCACTTGGCCAGACGAGGTCAACGAGGCAGTGGAGATAGTCGGCAGCGTGACGGTAGTGCCTGCCGAGCCGGCCGCCCCATTCACTGCAACCTGGCAGGTCTCGGCCTTCAGTTCGCCGTTGAAATTGATGGTGCCGTCCGACGCCATGGCAGCGGAGGTGGCGGTGGCGGCGACCAGTGCAGCGAGGACGCGAGCTTTGTAATTCATGAGTAACTCCGAGAGAGCGATATACCAGGTAAGTGAAGAAGTTTCCGGTGCTGGAGAACTTCTGTGTTGTTGCGCAGTGAAGTGTAGGGAGTCCACGCAAAACCCAATATAGGAGTGCTCCTAAAAACAACTAAGCCACTCAATATTTCAAACAATTAACGCCTCTTTCCCTCGGTGTAAACTTACCCCTTCAACTTATGTTTTTTATTGGGCTGCTCATTACTTCGTCTATAGGAGTGGTCCTAAAAAGCTGGCTATCGACGCAACGCAGACTATTTAATAACTCGCTGCAGTCCAGTCATCCATCATGAGACTCAATTGACGCGCGACCGCCACCGTTGGCCAGCTCACTTCATCGTGCAACAACAACTCGACCTTTTCGGCGCCGGCCGCAATCGCCGCCCAACCTGCCGTCTGCGCAGCGCCCTGGAGGCGATGCGCAGCCTGCATGGCAACCGGGCGGTCACGCAGGGCAACAGCGCTGAACAGACGGTTCATATCCGGGCGCAACGCTTCCTGCGGCCCTTCCCGCTCATGCCTGGAGGCACCGTGCACCTGCGTCGCGGCTACCGGCACCTGATCGCACCACAACTCAATCATTTGCTGCAATTTGTCCTGACGCACCGGCTTGCTCAGAACGCCGTCCAGGCCAGCCGCAAAACAGCGTTCGAGATAGGCATTGCCGGTCACCTGCGACATCGCAATGATTGGGCAATGCCCGTACTGTTGTTGGCGCTCCACGTCGCGCAAAGCGCGGCTCAGGTTGAACGCGTGATGCTCATCGATCAGTACCAGAGCAACCCTGTGCTTATTGAAGAGCGCCAGCGCCTCTTCATCATCGTCCGCCGACAACACGCCCAGGCCAAAACCTTGAAGCAGGGCTTTCACTGCTTGCTGATCGGCGTACTCCGCCTCCAACACCAGTACCCAGAATGAAACCTCTATAGGCGCTGCGACAGAATCTGCCGCCCGCACTGGCGACTCAAGCGCGCCAGCCCACTCGACGGGCAACCTCACTTCGACTTGGGTGCCGCTCCCCGGCACGCTGCTCAACGTCAGCTCGCCCTGCATCAACCTCACCAACCGGCGACAGATCACCAGCCCCAAACCGGTGCCGCCACTGCGCTTGAATGACTGCCTGGCGCGGGCATAGGGCCGAAACAGCGCAGCTTGCGCCTGGTCGGACAAGCCAATGCCGGTGTCGACCACGCGTATCAACGCCTGCGATGTTGCCCCCGGCTGTGCGTCGGGCAGCAGCAGTTGAACCTCAACCCCGCCGTGCTCGGTGAACTTGATGGCGTTGGAAATCAGATTACGTAGCACCTGGGCCACCCGTTGGTCATCGAGCAGTGCTGAAACAACGGGACGCTGACCGGTCAATGTCAACGTCAGCCTCTTTTCCTCGGCATAGCCTCGGTAATCATCCACCTGCTCTTGCAGCAGTGACCACAGGTCCACCGGCTCAAGGTTGAGCCGCAATTGCCCGGCCTCCATTTTGGAGATATCCAGCACATCGTCTACCAGGCGCAACAAGGTGTTGGCGCCGGTATTGGCCAGGCCCGTGAAGTGCCGCTGTTGTTCGTCCAGCGGTGTGTGCTCAAGCAGCTCAACTGCCGCCAGCACTGAGTTCATCGGCGAGCGGATTTCATGGCTCATGACCGCCAGGAACATCGCTTTCTCGCGCTCGCGCTGCACCGCGCACCGTCGCTGCAACCGGCTTTGCCACACCAGGATGATAAGTAACAGCACAATGGCCAGTAACAGCCACAACTCACCCGCGTAATGTGCGGCGATGGACCTGATGGTCGGGATATCCAGGTTCATGTCGGCAAACCAGGCGTCGAAGATCGCCTTGCGCTCATCGCCGGTGATCGAGGTCAATGCCTTCTCCAGGATCGACAGCAGGATTTCATCGCTGTCGCGCACCGCCATGCTGACACCCGTGTGCAATTGGGGCACCACGCCGGATATCTGCAATACGCCCTGGTACTGGCGGGAAAGATACGGGATCAACAACCACTCCGAAGCGATTGCGGCGTCTGCCTTGCCGTCCTTGACCATGGCCATCATGTCTACGGCGTTCTGCGCGGTGATGATCGTGACTCCCGGGGCCTCGTGGCGCAGGAATGCGCCATAGACTTCGCGTCCCAACATGACTAACCGTTTGTGAGCGAGCTGTTGCAGACCTGCCAGGGGCTGATCGCCGAAACGACTGACAAGGATCGTCGAGCTGGTGTTGTAAGGCAGGGTGTAAAGCATCCCACGATCCTGGGCCGGGTCGTCGGAGCGGCGTCGAGTGGACAAGATGTCGACCTCACCGCTGATCAGCATGTCCTTGCGGGCACTGCGCGTGGTGGTCAGCACCGGTTCGAAATGCAGGCCGGTACGCAGGCCGATCAGCCCCAGGTATTTGGCCGAAAGACCGCGCAATTGGCCGCTGCTCATGTATTCGAAAGGCAGCAAGTCCTCAAACACACCCACACGCAGCACCGGATTGGCAGCGATCCAGGCCACCTCCTGTTGCGTCAACGCCATGGGTGGCGAACTGGCGTACACGCCAACCGACGCCGGAAGGCACACTAACGCCAGTACCACCAGCAGGCGCCGCATCAGCGTGCCGTCCGTTGCACCGGTGTCGCCGGCAGCACGTCGAGCGCAGTATCGCCGCTCAAAGCGGCCCAATGCTGCAGCAACGGCTGCAAGGCTTGGGCGTGCACCGGCCCCCACTCATGTTCGCCGTACAGCAGACGCTCCATGTATTCAGCGGCCTGCGCCAGTGCCGCCCACTCCATGATCAACGCCGCGCCGTGCAATCGATGAGCCACGTGCTGCGCCGATGCGCGATCACACAGGGCGACGGCTTTGATCAGGTTTGCCAGGTCGCCGGCCATTTCACGGTAGATTGAGGCTTGATCCAGCAAAGGCGCCATCAAGCTGGTGCTCGGCGCAGCCAGCTTGACCCCACACCAGCGCTCAATGACCTCGGATAACTGCCCAAGACGTATAGGCTTGCTCAACGTCGCGTCCATGCCCGCCTCGATACAGCGTTGCAGATGACGGTCGCCGGTCAGGGCAGAGATGGCGATAATCGGGCTGCGTATGCGCCCCAATTGTATTTCCAGGGCGCGTAATCTGCGCACCAGCCCATAGCCATCCTCATCGGGCAAATCGCAGTCCATCAGCACCAGGTCATAGACGGTTTCCCTGAACAGGGGCCAGGCTTGCGCAGCGTTGGCAGCAATCACTGGTTGACAGTCAAGCGCACTGATTTGCGCGCGCAATACCTCCTGGTTGGCATAAGTATCTTCCACCACCAGAATTCGCAGCCCGCTCGAGGTTGGCTGGGTTGAGGGTGCAGCTTGCGCCAGCAAGACAGGTGGTTCCTCGCCGATGCTCACCGGTAAGCGGATAGTCACTGTGGTGCCCGTGCCCTGCTCGCTGGTCAGCGTCAATGCCCCGTGCATCAAATCCACCAACTGTCGACAAATCATCAGGCCCAACCCGGTACCCCCTGTGCGCCTGGAAGACTCGCGGGCCTGGGCATAGGGCTGAAACAGGGCGGCCTGCACTGCCTCTGAAATGCCGACGCCACTGTCGCGAACTTCAATCTGCAATTGCGGGCTGCCGTCCGGTAAAGTCGCCAACGCCACGTCAATGTCGATACTGCCCGTGTCGGTAAACTTGATGGCATTGGAAATCAGGTTATGGAAGATCTGCGTGAGCCGGGAGCTGTCGAGCAGCAACAGGGGCAGTTGCGCCTGAATATGGCTGTTCAAGCTCAGTTTTTTTTCTCGCGCACGCAGTCGATGCAGGCCAACTACGCCTTGAACCAATGCCGACACGTCGATTGCCTCAAAGGCCAGCCGGGGCAGTTTGGCGACCGAGCCGGGCCTGTCCAGCACATCATCGAGCAGGCGCGCCAGGGCGTTGGCGCCACTGTTGGCTAAATGGGCCAAATGGCGCTGCTGCTGGTTAAGCCGGGTGTGCCCAAGCAACTCCATCGCTGCTAGCACGGCGTTCATCGGTGAGCGGATTTCATGCCCCATCACGACCAGGAACATGGATTTTTCCTGCTCGCCAAGCACGGCCAGATGCCGCTGGCGCTGGCCGCGATACACCAGAGCGCACAAGCTGACCAGCACCAGCGCGCCAAGGATCAGCACATGCGAATAATGGGCGGCGATACTCGGCAATGAAGGGATATTAAGGTTCAGGTCCTGGTACCAGCGCCCATACAGCGTGTTGCGTTGCTCGACGCTGATGGACGCGAACACCTTTTCAAGGATCGAATACAGCATGACCTGGTCTGTACGGGTCGCCATGCTCACATCCAGCACTTCGCTGCCGAGCACACCGGATACTTCCAGAATGCCCTGGTACCGCTGGTACAGATAAGGCGTTAGAAAGATGGCTGACGCGATTGCCGCGTCGGCGCTGCCGTTTTCAACGCGGGTCAGTATCTCCAGGGCCGAAGCGCTTTTTTTGAGATTTGCCTTTACCCCCTTTCGGCGGAATATTTGCTCGTAGTACGCCACATCCGGTATCGCTACGGTCTTGCCCTGCAATTGGTCAATATCGAAAACGTCGGGGCTATCAACACGCGTGACAATGATCGGTGAGGTCGATTCGTAAGTCAGCGTTTGAAGCCCCTTGATGGTGGGTTCAGACCGGAAGCGCAAATAGGAGGACAGCAGGTCCACCTGCCCCTCCAGCAACATGTCTTCGCGCTCTGCCAGCGTCTTCCCGGGCAGGTAAGTGAACTGAATGCCCGTCGCGGCTGTGACAACTTGCAAATACTCTGATGACCGCCCGTGCAATACCCCCGCGTCCATGTATTCGAAAGGAATCAGATCCTCAACCACCCCGACCCGTAATACCGGATGCGTCTGGATCCAGTGCTTTTGCTCTGCACTCAGTTCGACCGGACCGGCCCTTACACCAGGCACCAGCATTATCAGCAAGCACCATAACGCCACGACGCACCGCCCCGTTTTCATGGTGTACCGATGATCTTGTTGAGCTTGAACAGCTCATTGTTGGACGTCACCCCGAGCTTGCGGAATGCAGAGGTTTTTTGCGTGCTGATGGTTTTGATGCTGCGATTGAATTTCTCGGCTATTTCACTCACGGTCATGCCTGCCAGATAACAGCGAATGACTTCCTGCTCACGGCTGGTCAGCTCCGCCAGCGCCAAGGCGTCCCGCTCTTCAGCGGGGCTTGCACTTTTCTCACCTGTGACCGTTTCCGCCAGGCGATACGTCATGTCGGTGTTCAAATACACCGCACCCGCTGCGACTTTTCGAATCGCCTTCACCAACTGGCTCATGTCTTCGCCCTTACCCACAAAACCACGGGCCCCGACCCGCATGGCGAGGCCCACTGTCGCCGGATCATGATGGCTGGACAGGATCAGGATATGGCAGTTGGGAAATTTGACGCGTAAAGCGCGGATCAGTGATACACCGTCCAACTCATTGGGATTAAGGGAGAAATCCAGAAGTAGTAAATCTGCCGGTGCCGTAACAAGGCCTACAATTAAGTCGCGGCTTTTTTCATAAATGCCAACCACTTCAAAGTTCGCCTCGGCTGCCAACGTATTGGCAAGGCCATGTCGAACGACCGCGTGGTCATCCAATAACGCAATGCGTATGGTTTTCATCGTGATCGTACCCTCTCGGTCCGGCGCGCACCGCACCGTCGAAATACAGGGATAACTCATCGATACAACGTCTAATACGCACATGAGTATATGCAATAGCCGCAAAATGACACGCGCACAGCAGATGAATTCGTGCCGCTCAAACCCCTTCGATAATATGCCTGATCCTGAATAACTCATTGTTCGACATCACCCCCAACTTGCGAAATGCGGAGGCTTTTTGCGAGCTGATGGTTTTGATACTGCGGTGGAATTTCTCGGCGATTTCCGTGATGGTCATGCCGGCCAGGTAACACCGGATCACCTCCTGCTCGCGCGCAGAAAGGCTGACAAAGCGCAGGGCTTCATCCCGGCCTTTGGCCTCGCCGTCATAGCTCACGGCGGTAGCTTCCGCCACGCGGTAGGCCATGTCCGGGCTCAAGTACACCGCGCCCGAGGCCACCAGGCGGACTGCGCAGATCAACTGCTCCATGTCCTCGCCCTTGCCCAGAAACCCGCGTGCGCCCACCCGTAACGCCAGAATTGCCGTCGCCGCATCGTGGTGCGTCGAAAAGATCAGGATCCGGCAGGTTGGAAACTTCACGCGCAGCGCGCGAATCAACGAAATACCATCCAGCTCGCAGGGGCCGAGCACAAAATCGAGCAGCAATATCTCAGCCGGTTCGGTCGCCAGCCCAGCCATCAGATCACGGCTACGGCTATACACGCCGACCACTTCAAAGTCCGGTTCCTGTACCAGTCGATTGACTAAACCATGTCGTACAATTGCATGATCATCCAGCAAAGCAATGTGTAAACGTTTCATAGATCAAGGAACACTCTTTATAACGAGCAAAAAGACGAGAACCGAAACTTATCGACTGTTAGTTAGTTCTCGACTTTTCAAGCGCACAGTTCGCCAGCCGAGCGACTACGCCTCAGCAGCAGGATATTCAAAAGCACTGAACATTTGAAAAATCAGACGATGCGCAACTTAATGCAATGGCGCCCCGATGAATATCAGACTGCTCTTAAAAGCGTATGGCTCACTCAATTGCCGAGGCGCCGTTGCTGTTCTGTTGGGTCACAAAGTTCAGGAAGGCATCGATTTCCATCGGCCGCGCCAAGGCATAGCCTTGTCCAACCCGGCAGCCCAAACGGTGCAGCAACGGGATCGTCGACTCATCCTCGATCCCCTCCGCCACCAGGCTCAGGTTGAGCAGCCGCGCCCAGTTGACGATGCCGGCGATGACATTACGTGACGAGGAATGCTGTTCGACCCCCCGGACAAACGAGCCATCGATTTTCATCTCGTCAAACGACAGGTTTGCCAGCAAGGCGAAGGTCGCCGCCCCTGTGCCGAAATCATCCATCGACACCTGGAAGCCCTTGGCTCGAATAGCGGTCAACGAGGCCGACAGATACAACTCATTGGGTTCGGGCACGTCTTCGGTCAGCTCGATCTTGAGCAGGCGATTGGGCAGCTCTGCCTGCCGCATTCTGGCTGCCAGGCGATCGGCGAAGTTGGGCGTACAAATCGTCTTGGCCGAAGCATTTACGGCAATGGGAATCTGGATGTTCGCGCGCTTGAGCGACAGCATGACCTTGATCGTCCACATCTCCACCAGGCTGAACAACAGCAAATCCAGGCCCAGGCGGTTGACCAAAGGCATCAGTACCGAAGGCGGTACTTCACCAAAGCGGGGGTGCTTCCAGCGCACCAACGCTTCGGCCCCCACAATGCGTCGGCTGAGCAATTCGAACTGCGGTTGAAACACAAAGCGCAGCCCGTCGCCAGTCGTCAGCGCATGGATCACCTCATCTTCGGCCAGGGCGTCGAAGGTATTTTTGCGTAGCGAGGGGTCGGGTTGCACGCGGGTCAATACCGTGGCGCGCAATGCATCGCCCAAGTCCAGGGTACCGCCTTCGCGCACGATCTCGACGAAAATGCCCGCCGCCCTTGCCAAACGGGCATGGGATTCCAGGGCGCTGACGGCGACTCCACCCAAGTACTTGATCCACAGCGGCTTGGCCGACCTTTCACGCGCAGACGTACGTGAACCGTCAGCGGCCCCACCCGGCGCGCCCAGCGTGGTTTCGCCCATCCACAAAATCCCTGGAAACTGGGCCAGTTTGCCAGACTCGAGACGTGCCTTGAGCAGGCTGGGCAACATCAAGCCATCGCCGCATTCAGGGCGAATTTCACTCACGATGACGTCGACCGGATAATCATCCAGCCACGCTTGCAGCGCATCCAGGGAGTCGACGTTGGCCAGGGGCAAGACCCCCATGCCACTCAATGCGGATGCAAGCCGATGTGCGCACGCCGCATCGGATGCCAGCGTGATTACACGTAACGCGCTGAACTCGTTGGGCACGGCGACATTTAGGATCATGACAAGGAATTTCCCGAGACTATTTCTTCAGGGAAAAAGCTTATCAGCGCCAAAAAAGAAACAAATAGGACTGGGACTAAAAGCCAGCGTGGCTGCCATCAGCCTTTATTGAGCAGCATCCGCCCCATCACGCATACGCCGGCTATCCCGTAAGGGCGGCGCGCCAAACAGTCGCTTGTATTCGCGGCTCAATTGCGAGGCGCTTTCATAGCCCACCGGGCTGCTCGCCTGGCCTGCGTCCAAGACCTGATTGAGTATCAGTTGCCGCGGACGATATGCTATCGATAAGGCGGCGCGTTCGCTGTCGTGACGATGTAATCAAGCTCGAGGGGTAATGAAGTGTTTAAACAGAGGATGCTTAACGACCATGGCTGAATACCTTCTGCCCCCCGCTGCCCCACACTGGCTGATCCGCCAAGCCACCCCCGACGATGTGCATGCCTTGGTCGCACTGGATGCCTACGCAACCGAGCATGCCAGCCGTCGTGTGTTTATCTATGACGCCGTGGTTCGCCAGCAATGCTTGGTAGCCGCCGACGCTAACGTGTGCGCCGGCTACCTGGTGCTCACCCACGACTTTTTCAACCATGGGTTTATTGCGCTGGTGGTGGTTTCACCGCTGTACCAGCGCCAAGGCGTCGCCCTTCGTCTGCTGTCAGCGGCCGAAGCAGCCTGCAAGACGCCCAAGCTGTTCGCATCGACCAATGCCTCCAACGGCGCGTCCCAGGCCCTGCTGACGAAAGCCGGCTTTATTCCCAGCGGGCAGATCGAGAATCTGGACGATAACGACCCTGAACGTGTGTACGTCAGGTTCATTCGCTGAGCTCCATAAGGTGCCTTCTGCGCGGGCGGGAACCTTTTCTCGAATGCACAATCTGTGGTTCACCCTTTTGAACCGATTGAGACCCTGCGCATGCTTGTGAAAAAAGCCGTCCTCTGCCTGGCACTGCTAAGTGCCGGCTTCATCGCAGGCTATGCGGCCAAACCCACCCCGCAGTTGCAAGTCACCGCTGGCCAACTGATGGAGTGCGGCGAACTCATGATCCCGACGCTTGGGATGTGAGCCGCGCATACCCAGGTAAAAGCCGTTTCAGCCGCTCGACGTCACGTGCGCAGGATGCACGTTGAACCCATTGCGCCCCGCCGCCTTCGCACAGTAAAGCGCTGCATCGGCCGCCTCGACCAAACCCAACACCGGCTCCAGCCGTGAGCCCATGCCCGTCGCAACGCCGATACTCACGCTCACGCGCCCGAAGGGGCTGCCTGGGTGTGTGATGTTCTCCTGCTGTAGGCGCGAAAGAATGCGTTGCGCGACCACCGCAGCGCCTGCGCTGTCAGTCGCGGGCAGGATGATCGCCATTTCTTCTCCGCCATAGCGCGCCACCAGGTCCGACGGTCGCCGCACGCACGTTTCCAACAGCGTGCTGACCGCCTGCAAGCAAGCATCTCCCGCGACGTGACCAAAGGCATCGTTGAAGCGTTTGAAATGGTCGATATCGATCATCAGCAATGCCAGTGACGTACCCTCGCGCTGCGCCCGGCGCGCTTCCAGGGCCAGCGTTTCGTCAAAACAGCGGCGGTTGGCGAGGCCGGTCAGCGCGTCCTTTTTCGCTAATAGCGCCAATTGCCGATTGGAGTCGAGCAACTGTTGCTGGGCGACGCGCAACGCCTCTTCCGCCGCCGTACGCCTGCGAATATCCAGGATCAGAAACCAGCCGATCAGTCCCGTCAGCCCCAACAGCCCCACCACCACGACCGCTGACAGCGCCGCCTCGATGCGCCACGCCGCGAGGGCTTCGTGTTTACCCAACGCGACGGTGGTGATCAGCGGCAGGGTTTCGCTTTTGCGAAAGGCATAGAGCCGTTCTACCCCGTCCAGGCTGGAGGTATAGGCCGCGGTGCCCACCGGTTGGTCGACCAGGTACTTGGAATAAATAGGCGAGGAGGAAAAGTTGCGGCCCATGTCCTGCTCGCGGAAGGGGTAGCGCACCAGCAACGTGCCGTCGGCGTAGGACAGGCCGATGGCGCCCTCCTGGCCTACATCGAGTTTGCCGAATACCCGCAGAAAGTTTTCCACCCCGAGGGTCACAGCGACCACGCCAGCGAAGTTGCCCGCCGCGTCGTTGAAACGACGGCTGATGGTCACCACCCATTCATGGTTGGCACGGCTCTGAATCGGCGGGCCAATAAAAGGTTCAGCGCTCGGATCGTCGCGATGGTGGATGAAATAGGCCCGATCACTGCTATTGGCGCCCTCCGGGATCGCGCGATTGGAAGACAGCAACCACCGGCCCTGATGATCATAAATAGTGATACCGCTGAGCTGTGGCATCAGCGGCTGCTGGCGGTTGATCAGCGTACTGATGCGCTGGATTTGCACCGGGCCACTGCCTTCGGTTTCCAGGCGCTCAACCAGCCCCAGCAACAGCAACGAGCTTTGCCGCACGATGCCTTCGGTATAGGTGTTAAGGGCCTGGGTCAGGTTCAAGCCATGTACGTCCACTTCCGCCAGCGCACGGTCGCGGGAAGACAGGACTTTCCAAATCGTCAGCGAAGTCAGGGAACAGCCGATCACCAACAGCAACAGCATCACAAGGCGGGTATCACGCTTCACGTCAGCACCTTAAGGAAGTCCGGTTTCCATTCCAGCCATCATTCGAACGTCGGTACTCACAGGGGCAACCGGTTCCAGAGTGCCAGCATACAAGCAGTCTGTGGAGGCTGCAGCAACAGAGTGTGCGGCTGAGCGCCTGCCGAAGGAGCAAGCGCCTTTAATGACCCACTATAAGGCAACGTATTAAATGCCAAACGAACCGTTAAGAACGCCACTAATTCAATATCGATCGACGCCAGCAAAACTTATACGAAGCGGCACTTCCTGAGCCTACTTGTACAAGTTTCATCTGCCACCCTACCGTTCATCGCCCTTTTTAAAAAATTTCAAAACATCTACGCACCCGCCCTTATCAGAGAAGATGTCCGTTGCATAAATGGGTAACTAGCGAAACGACATTTCAAACTAGGAGTATTGTTATGACGACGAGCAATAAAAACCCTGGAAACTTTGCCAACGATCGCGAAAAAGCATCACAGGCGGGTAAGAAAGGTGGACAGGCCTCTGGTGGCAACTTCGCCAATGATCGCGAAAAAGCTTCAGAAGCCGGGCGTAAAGGTGGCCAGAACAGCCATGGTGGTGGACGCAAGTCCTGACGAGGCGGCCAGTACCGCTGTTCCACTTGTTAAAAAAGGGCATTAATCATGCGCGCATCAACTGATAATCAGCGCGGCGAGTTATCTCGCCAACCGATTATAGAAGTGCAAACTAAAGCAAGGACTGGCCTGCGTTCTAATACGTCCGCGTGCTATGAACATCGGCAACTTGCTGAACAAGCCGAAGCGACGATAAGCGCATCTAAAACGCCACCGCTATGTGAGCGGCACTTATAACCGTGCACCTGAACGCACGCCCTGAGTGCACGTTTCCAGCACAATCGAAGTGAACGTTACATTACCGACATAACGACGAGGTAACTGAACATGACTACTCAAGACAAGCAAGGCCAAATGAGCGTCAGCGAAGCCGGTAAAAAAGGCGGCGAAGCCACTTCTGCGTCCCATGACAAAGAGTTCTACCAGGAGATCGGCAGTAAAGGTGGCCAAAACAGTGGCGGGAACTTCAAGAATGATCCCGAACGCGCCGCTGAAGCCGGCAGCAAAGGCGGCCAGAACAGCGGGGGCAATTTCAAGAATGACCCCGAACGCGCCGCCGAGGCCGGCAGCAAAGGCGGCCAGAACAGTGGCGGCAATTTTGCTAACGACCGCGAAAAAGCTTCCGAAGCCGGGCGTAAAGGTGGCGAACACAGCCACGGCGGCGGACGCAAAAGCTGATGTGCTTGATGCAGGGGAGCCATGCTCCCCTGCTTTCATTGATGAGGGACACCATGCCTTTACACATTATCAACTTCACCGCACCGGTCACCGCCTCCACGTGCAGCCAACTGATCGAAAAAGCCTCGTTGGCCGTACAACAAGATGCCCAGGGCCTGGTACTGAATATCGCCACCATGGGCGGTGAATGCAGCTACGGCTTTACGATGTACAACTTTCTATTGTCCCTGCCGATTCCGGTGCATACCCATAATCTGGGCACTGTGGAATCCATGGGCAATATCATCTTTCTGGCCGGTGAGCGCAGGACCGCCTGCAAGCACAGCAAATTCCTGTTCCACCCCTTCCACTGGCATGTGCAAGGCGCGGTTGACCATTCGCGCATGTCCGAATACGCGATGAGCCTCGATTACGACTTGCAGTTGTACGCACGCATCGTGGCCGAGCGCACCGCCGATGCCGTCGAAAAACTGGAGACCGAAAAGTACCTGATCGCCGCGCCACGCATTCTTGACCCGCAACAAGCGCTGACCGCCGGCTTGATCCATGGGATCGAACTTCCCGTGATCAAGGCGGAATTCGTGAGCAGCTTCATTCACTCATAGCACCTTTTATTCAATAGGGGAGCCTCACAATGGACGAAGAAACGATCCGACTCACCGCGTACCGCATTTGGGAACAGCAAGGGAAGCCTGACGGTCAGGATTTCGTGCACTGGTTACAAGCCAGGGAGGAGCTGACAACCCCGCCGAATGACGGCCTGGCAGGCTCGATAGCAAGTAGCGTCACCCCGCCCAACCCGGACCGATCAAAGCGCCAGGCGACCGCCGCCGGGCAAAAAACCCGCAGCAGAAAACCCAACTGCTGAACCCACAGAGCAGAGAGTGAGGACGCGCCTGTCGATAAACCTGCCAGGGTTCTAAAACATCGACAGCCGTCCAAGCGCCATCCCCTCCCCGCCGCCTCTCGATACTGGCATTAAAACATCAACTAATCGCTCGTTTGAATTCTTCCTCTTTAGCAGTTGAAAACGCCCACTTCTTAATCGAGAGTGGCCGTTCATTCAGGGAGGAATCGATGTGACCCATCTACAAGCGAACCGAAGTTGCCTGCAATGTAAACAACCCTACGAATCGACGCTGGATGACCCCGACTTTCTAGTGTCGTCGGCCTCTGACATGCTCTGCCCAGCGTGCAAGCAACACTATGCAGCCGACCTGATGAAAGAGGCACTTCAACGCAGCGTGCAAAAGTTGTGCATGTTGCAGGAGCGACGCAAAAAACAGTAAACACGCGCCTCGCCCTACCGCCACCCGCATGGACACCGTCCATTAAAAATACATTCATTCGGGTGGCGGCGGCACATAGGGCTTTGCAATAAACGGGATACTCCCAGACGGGCGCCATCTTACATTCTCAAGACCGTAGCGCTCGGCCAGCGGTTTACTGATGCGTTTGATCTTTTCATTACGCGACCTGGGAATAATGCCAATGCCTGCATCGCAACAGGCCCAATGCCACGCCTCTGCGTTATTCATCACCTCCGCTCTTATAATGAAAGACTTAGGCTCGTGGTGGTATTCGTATTCGATGACATATAAAGAATTTTTCATAACCTCTCCTTCTGATTTTTTTGTTATTTGCTCAGAACGAAGGTTCAGAAATTTTAATGTTTTAATGACGACGATCACGCACTTGCTGTTGCACTACCGTTCGTCGGCCTCGCATTAAAAAAATAAAACTGCTCATGCTTCTTTTGTTTCTTAATACTGAGTCTGTTCACTCCAGGCTCTTGGTAAAAACTCCTGTCTTGCCCGCACTCTGTGCGGGCTTTTTTATTTTGCCGCGACGCTACACCGTGTGGCGAGGGAGCTTGCTCCCGTGACGGCCGGGCAGCCGACGCTTGTCTAACTGATGCACCGAGGTCCAAGCTTGCCTGTCGGACCAAAATCCTCATCGCCTGTCAGGCTGCCTTCGCGAGCAAGCCAGCTCCCACATTCAAGATCGCGGAGCCACTCAATCGTCGTCGTGCACGTGAGCGTCAGCACAGGGCAGTCGGCCGGACTCACCTCCGGCAATCCGTTCCGCCTGATCAATACCGCGTTTGAGCGCGTCATTCACCGTCCATTCGGCACCCGGCAACTGCTTGATGCGTTCAACCACACATTGTCCCGTCGCGGTATAAACACAGAGCAGCACTTCAATATCAGCATCGTCCCGCTCTCGGGCCCTGACTTCGATATGGCAGCCGTTTTCGACTTCCCGGGTGAAGCATTTTTCTTTCAGTGCTTTTGAGACCCAGGCTTTATAGGTGTTGCCACGTATAAACATAGCGCTTCTCCAAAACCGTTAGTGGGGTTGGCCATCAACTAACGACTGAAATCCCTAACCAGAATTCAGACTTTCTGCAAGGCCACCTCCATCATGCACCGATAAAAACCTTTTACCGTTTCGCCTGTTAAACCGTTCGTCAGGCGAGGAAACAAATTGTTAAACCAACCCACCGGGCTCTATTCAAAATGTTCGGGAGCGCGGCGAAAGGCGCCCTGCAGAGCGGCAGCAAAAGCCAATAAAACCGAGCAGTAGAAGCACTTTTTCTACTGACGGCACCTTATTGCCGAGTGTTTAACACCTGACGGCTCCTGAGGTTAACAAGCGCTTCGCTTAGTTAACGCTTGAGCACTGATTCGGCACAGCAAAACGCAAGTTTCCAATACAGGAGCAAGGCATGAAACGAGCGATGGGTTATTGCCTGGTCACTATCACCAGCCTCTTCTTACTCACCAGTTGCAACCTGGTGGTCTTCAACCCCAAGGGGCAAGTAGCAACCGATGAGCGCGACCTGATTATTCTCGCTACGGGCCTGATGCTGCTGGTGGTCGTTCCGGTGATTGTGATGATGTTTGTCTTCGCCTACCGCTACCGCGCCACCAATAAAAAAGCCCGTTACTCCCCCCGCTGGGCCAGCTCGCACAAAATCGAAGCGGTGGTATGGGGCGTCCCCCTGCTGATCATCATCGTGCTGGGATGGGTGACCTGGGAGACCACCCACGCACTGGACCCCTATCGCCCGCTTGACTCAGACACCCCGCCGATCAATGTGCAGGTGGTGGCCACCGACTGGAAATGGCTGTTTATCTACCCTGACCTGGGCATCGCCAGCGTCAACGAGCTGGCCCTGCCGGTGCACACGCCGGTGAGTTTCACCGTCACCTCCGACGCGGCCATGACCTCGTTCTTTATTCCGGCACTTGGCGGGCAGATCTACGCCATGGCCGGCATGCAGACCAAGCTGCACCTGATCGCCAACGAGACCGGTGAGTTCAGAGGAATAGCCGCCAACTACAACGGCCCCGGTTTTTCCGACATGCATTTCACCACGCTGTCGCTGAGCGCTGCCGACTTCCAAAACTGGGTGACGAAGGTCAAGGGCGCCGCCACACCTCTGGACCACAGCGCTTACGCGCAATTGGCCAAGCCCACCCTCAAGCACCCGGTGACCTATTACTCGGCAGTACAGGAGCGCTTGTTCCTGGACATCGTCGATAAATACGAAGGCATGAACAAGGCCAATAAACCCAGGCGTTCGCCATTGAGCGACGCGGCACAACGCACCGATCAACACCCAAGTCTGCTGGCTGAGGAGCGGTAACCATGTTCGGAAAACTGTCGTGGGACGCGATCCCAACCACTGAACCCATTGTGATGTACACCCTGGCCATCGTCGGCCTGATCGGTGTGGCGCTGGTGGGCTCGATCACCTGGAAACGCAAGTGGGGCTATTTGTGGCGCGAGTGGTTCACCTCGGTCGACCACAAGAAGATCGGTTGCATGTACATCATCGTCGCGCTGGTGATGCTGCTGCGCGGGTTTTCCGATGCGATCATGATGCGCACCCAGCAAGCCATGGCCGCCAGTGGCGGGCCGGGTTACCTGCCGCCGGAACATTACGACCAGATCTTCACCGCCCATGGCGTGATCATGATTTTCTTCATGGCCATGCCCTTCGTGGTCGGCTTGATGAACATCGTCGTGCCATTGCAGATCGGCGCACGCGATGTGGCTTATCCGTTTCTCAACGCCCTGAGTTTCTGGCTGTTCGTGGTGGGTGCGGCGCTGGTGAACATTTCGCTGGGGGTCGGTGAGTTCGCGCGCACCGGTTGGGTCGCGTATCCGCCGTTATCCGAGCTGGGGTATAGCCCCGGGGTCGGCGTGGATTACTACATCTGGTCATTGCAGATATCCGGCATCGGCACGCTGCTCACGGGGGTGAATTTCTTCGTCACCATCCTGAAGATGCGCACCGAAGGCATGACGCTGTTCAAGATGCCGGTGTTCACCTGGAACGCGCTGTGCACCTCGGTGCTGATCCTGGCGGCATTCCCGATCCTCACCGCCACCCTGCTGATGCTGACCCTGGACCGTTACCTGGGCATGCATTTCTTCACCAACGAGGCCGGCGGCAACCCGATGATGTACGTGAACCTCATCTGGGCCTGGGGGCATCCGGAGGTGTACATCCTGATCCTGCCGGCGTTCGGGGTGTTTTCGGAGATCGCCGCCACGTTCAGCAGCAAGCGGTTGTTCGGCTACGTGTCGCTGGTTTGGGCGACGATCGCGATCACCGTGTTGTCGTTCATCGTGTGGCTGCATCACTTTTTCACCATGGGTGCGGGGGGCAACGTCAACGCGTTCTTCGGCATCATGACGATGATCATCGCGGTGCCGACCGGGGTGAAAATCTTCACCTGGCTGTTCACTATGTACCGCGGCCGCGTGCGTTTCGAAACGCCCATGCTGTGGACCCTGGGCTTTATCGTGACCTTCAGCATCGGCGGTATGACCGGGGTGCTGCTGGCGGTGCCGGGGGCCGACTTCCTGCTGCACAACAGCCTGTTCCTGATCGCGCACTTTCACAACGTGATCATCGGCGGTGCGGTGTTCGGCTATATGGCCGGCCTGACGTATTGGTTCCCCAAGGCGTTCGGTTTCCGCTTGAACGACAAGCTGGGCCGCATCGCCTTCTGGTGCTGGCTGGTGGGCTTTTACTTCGCGTTCATGCCTTCTTACGTGCTGGGCTTCATGGGCATGACGCGCCGTCTCAATCATTTCGACAACCCGGAGTGGCGGCCCTGGCTGCTGCTGGAGCTGGTGGGGGTGGCAATCATCCTCTGCGGTGTGGCGACGCAGGCGCTGCAACTGTTGGTCAGCATCCGCAACCGTCATCAATACCGCGACCGCACCGGCGACCCGTGGGACGGGCGCACCCTGGAATGGGCCACCGCGTCCCCGCCGCCGCTGTACAACTTCGCCGAGCAACCCAAGGTCAATGACCTGGACGCGTACTGGGGCATGAAGGAGCGCGGCGTCAGCACCCTCAGCCACACCGACTATCGCAGCATCCACATGCCGCGCAATACCGCATCGGGCCTGGTCATCAGCTTGTTTGCGCTGGTCTGCAGCTTTGCGTTGGTGTGGCACATCTGGTGGTTGGCGGCGTTCGGCCTGGTGGCCTCGGTGGTGGCGTTCGTGGTGCGCAGTTACGACGAAGATATCGATTACTTCGTGCCCGCGCAGGAAGTCGCGCGCATCGAAACGGCACGTCTCAAAGACCTGGCAGAGGCTTGACCCATGTCCAATATCGTTATGGAAAAAGACATCGCCCATACCCACGAACAAGGGCATGAAGACGCCGGTTCCCTGAGCCTGTTCGGGTTCTGGATCTACCTGATGACCGACTGCATCCTGTTCGCGACCTTGTTCGCCGGCTACGCCGTATTGCGCGACAGCGTGGCAGGCGGGCCGTCGAGCATGGATATTTTTGAACTGCCCTATGTGCTGGCCGAAACCATGCTGCTGCTGTTGAGCAGTATCACCTACGGCTACGCGATGCTCGCCATGAACCACGGCAAGCAACGCGATGTGTTGCGCTGGCTGGGGCTCACGTTCGTGCTGGGCGCAGGCTTCATCGCCATGGAGATCAACGAATTCCACCACTTGATCGCAGAAGGCTACGGGCCGGACCGCAGTGGATTTTTGACGGCTTTCTTCACCCTCGTCGGCACCCACGGCGCGCACGTGTTAACCGGGTTGATCTGGATGGCGGTGCTCATGGTTCAGGTCAAGCAACGCGGCCTGACCAGCACCAACGCCACCCGGCTCAGTTGCCTGAGCCTGTTCTGGCACTTTTTGGACGTGGTGTGGATCTGCGTCTTTACCGTGGTCTATCTGTTGGGGGTGGTGTGACATGTACAAGCAAAGCTCGCTTCACAGCAGTGCCGGTACCAGCCATGGCAGCAGTCGCTCCTATCTGGTCGGGTTCCTGGTGTCGGTACTGCTCACCCTGATCCCGTTCGGCCTGGTGATGTTCCCGTCACTGCCGCGCACCTTCACCGCCTGGCTGGTGGTGGCGCTGGGCGCGATACAAATCGTGGTCCACCTCAAGTTCTTCCTGCACCTGGACACGGCCGAAGAACAACGCTGGAACCTGATTGCGCTGATTTTCTCGGCGGTCATCATTCTTCTGTTGGTGGGGCTTTCGCTATGGATCATGGACAGTATTCATCACAACATGCTGGCGCACTGAAACACTGGCGGGGGCTGTTCAATACCGCCATCGAGCTCACCAAGCCGGGCATTATTGTCGGCAACCTGGCCTCGGTGCTGGGCGGTTACCTGCTCGCCGCCAGCGCGCATGTGGCCTCGGTGACGCACGGGCTTGCCACCCTGCTCGGCACGGCCCTGGTGATCGGGTGCGGCTGTGTTATCAACAACTGCATTGACCGCGACATCGACCGGCGCATGGTGCGCACCTGTCATCGGCCATTAGCACTGCGCACCATCAGGGTGTACACTGCCGCAGGCTATGCGGTCGTCCTGGGCGCCTGCGGTTTTGGCTTGTTGTGGGCCGGCAGCAATGCGTTGGCGTGTGGGCTGGCGATGGTCGGGCTGGTGATTTATGCGGGGGTCTACACCTACTGGCTCAAGCGGCGCTCCCACTGGGCCACCTTGATCGGCAGCCTTTCCGGGGCGATGCCGCCGGTGATCGGCTATTGCGCGGTCACCGGGCGGTTTGACCTTACCGCGTTGCTGCTGATCGTGGTGTTCTGCTGCTGGCAGATGCCGCACTCACACGCGATCACTGTGATGCGCCGCGAGGATTTCCGCGCGGCAGGCCTGCCGCTGTTGAGCCTGGCCCAAGCCCACTGGCAGATACAGACGTACATGCTGGCTTTTCTCGCTAGCGCCCTGGTGCTGGGCGCGGTGGCGCAGATGACGGCGCTGTATTTTGTGGTGATGCTAGGGCTGGGGAGTTATTGGCTAACCCTCGCGGCCAGCGGTACACGCCTCGCTGACCCGTCCGGCTGGGCACGTAGGATATTCGGGTTTTCGATTGTGCTGGTGCTGGCGCTTAACCTGGCGCTGGGGGTGCTAAGGTAGCTCCGTGGGCGCCGCCCTCCCTGTAGGAGCGAGCTTGCTCGCGAAAAACGTCAACGATAACGCGGGTTGCCTGAATACACGCGGCGCCTGTGAGTTTTTCGCGAGCAAGCTCGCTCCTACAGAGGGTCAGATCGCTGTCGGCTGTCTGGCATCGAGTACCGCACGGATTTTTCGGGGCAAGTCAGCAGGTTGATACGGCTTGGGAATCAACTCGAACTCATGTACCTCGATGTCCGCGCGGGCCAACGCGTCTTTCGCATAGCCGGTGGTCAGCAGGATCCTGATGTGCGGGTACAAGCGCGACACCTCCCGCGCCAACGCTGCGCCATTCATCACGCCGGGCATGATCAGGTCACTGAACACCAGGTCATACGTCGCCTGCTTGAGCATGCCCAAGGCCTCGGCGGCATGGTGGGCGATGGCCGTGTGGTAACCGTAGTCAGACAGGATCACTTGCGCCAACTCGGCCACCTCGGGCCGGTCCTCCACAATCAGGATTCGCTCATTACCTTGGGGTGAGGTCGCCTCAGGTACCTGCTCAACCCACAGCTGGCTATCATCGGCCGGAAAATACAAGCGTATCGTCGTACCGATGCCCGGGTATGAATGAATCCGCGCCGTGCCGCCCGATTGCTTGACGAAGCCGTACACCATCGACAACCCCAGGCCCGAGCCCTGGCCTTCTTCCTTGGTGGTGAAGAACGGCTGCATGACTTTGTCCTGAATACCCACGGCGATGCCGTTGCCGTTATCCGAGACCGAAATGCTCACGTAACTGCCATCGGTCAACCCATCCCGCTCGGCATCGACATCGCCCGGCACCTGGACGTTGCAGGTCTTGACGGTGACAGTCGGATCAGCACGCCCAAGCAAAGCATCCTGGGCATTCGACAACAGATGCTGCACCGCCAGCTCCGCCTGGACCGGGTCGATGCGGCAGTTCCACAAATCGTCGGCAAGCTCCACCTGCAACTCGACGCCCTGCAGCGCACGCGCCATGAAGTCGGGGCGGCCGAGCAAACTGTTCAGATTGATCACCCGACTGTCGAGCCGTTGCTTGCGCGAAAACGCGAGCAACTGCTGAGTCAGGGTTTGCGCTTTTTCCGCCGCCGCCCGCGCACGGCTGGCACTGTTGACGATGCGCTGCGGATCGCTGACAGGGCGTTTGGCGCTCTGCTGGATCAAATCCAGATAACCCATCATCACTTGCAACAGGTTATTGAAGTCATGGGCGATGCCGCCGGTCAGTTGCCCCAGCGCTTCCAGATCTTGTGCGCGACGCACGCGCCGCTCGGCGTCGTGACGCCGGCTCACGTCCAACTGCGACGCGAAAAAATACACCAGTTGTCCACGTTCGTTGAACAACGGCGAAATGAACAGCTCGTTCCAGAAGGTCGAGCCGTCCTTGCGGTAGTTGAGCACCTCGACACAGGCCTCATGGTGCTGCTCAACGGCGCGCTGCACCTGCTGCAGCGCGTTTTTGTCGGTTTGCGGCCCCTGCAGGAACCGGCAATTACGTCCGATCACTTCGTCCAGTTCAAAGCCTGTCAAGGTCAGGAACGCCTGGTTGGCAAAGATGATCGGGTTATCAGGCTCGGCGGGGTCGGTCACGATCATTGCGCTGTGGCTGGCTTGCATGGCCGCAAAGAACAGGTCTTTGCGGCTGGCAGACAGCATCGCCAATTCCATACCCTCGACCACAGGCTTCTTCTTTGTCGCCAAGGTTCACCTCCAGATACGTGGTATGTGTTCCATGGACCGTGAAAACGCTGCGCAGTGCCATCTACCACCTAAAGGGCGCGGCGCCTTACGGTTGGGCGCCGCGCGACAGTACAGCCTTGGATCATGGCTCAGGTTTTGGCTGCACCCCCCTGCCCAGGTCAGCGCCGGTGGTGGGGTCGCTGGTGGGGTCCGAGAGCGTGCGGATCTTCATCGCGCTCAGCACCGCTTCCTCGTCGGCGTCCAACTGCACGCTGGCGGTGCCGTCCCCGCCATCGACTGCCGGTTGTGGGTTTTCCACGAACTCCCAACCGTCACCCTGGTTCCAGGGCCCGCGCAGGTTTTCCGCGCCTTGGGACATGTTGAAGTACACCTGCGTGAACTCCGGTTTGCCCGGCAACTTGCCTTGGGGAAAATTCGGCTGGATCGCATGCAGGGCTTTTTCGAAGGATATTTGGTGAGCGATTTCCCGCGTCATCAAAAACCCCAGCGCATCTTTTACGCCCGGGTCATCGGTGACGTTCATCAGTCGCTCATACACGATTTTGGCCCGGGCTTCGGCGGCGATATTCGAGCGCATGTCTGCGGTGGGTTCACCAATGGTGTCGATGTAGGCCGCGGTCCATGGCACGCCGGCAGAGTTGGTCAACGGCGAACCGGCACCGTACAACAGGCTGGTGATATGCGAGTCATTGCCGGCGCCATTGAGGGCTCGATACAGCTCGCCCTCCTCTTCCACGCCCTCGGCCATTCGCCCCTTGGCGCCCTTGTTGAGCATGACGATGATGGAGCCGACGATCTCGAGATGGCTGAGTTCTTCGGTGGCAATGTCCATCAGCAAATCTTTGCGCCCTGGGTCGTCTTCCGCCAAGGCTTGGGTGAAGTAACGGGACGCAGCGGCCAACTCACCTTGAGCGCCGCCAAACTGTTCGAGCAAAAGGTTAGCCAGGCCCGGGTTGGGCTCGGCGACACGGACGGTGTATTGAAGTCGCTTGTTATGTAGAAACATGAACAAATCTCCTCAGGCTTACGGAAAAAGGCGCCCTGCTGGAATGCGCGCCTACCTTGCATGGGAAGTGGCCTGCGCGTGGAAAATTTCAAAATAAACCGGCGCTTCACGACCAGCGGTAATGCGCTGCAAGCCAAGCGAAACGGCGCTTGTAGCGCGGTTTTCTCAATCGGCACCGTCGTTTTCCGACTCGGGCACGACGTCGATTCCGGGTGTACCGCTGGCGGGTTTGATGCTGGCGTCAGCGGGCGTCGCGGCGCTGTCGGGATGGTCCCAATCGGTGGTCGCGTTGGGGTCTTCGTCGCGCCCGGCAGTGCCGATCACGCAACCGTCTTCATTGGGTGCGTCTGGTTGCTCAAGCGGCCGGTACTGTGGGTTGGAGGGGTTGTGTTTCATGGCTGAAAAGCTCCCGTTCACAGGATAGGAACCTTGTTGGAACGACGCCTTTTTTTGGAGTGCGACGAAAAAGACGAATGGCGGGACCGTTAACTAAGCCAGCAGTTTCGATCTTATTAATATAAAAGTGCTGACCGGTCATAATAGTTATACGAAGCGGCGCATCAACCAAGTTTACGTATAACTTTTTCAAGCAAATTACCGTTCGTCGCCGCTTAGGAAAATCGGTAAAACATTTCTCAAAAAACCAATATCGGAATAAGTGTCCGTTGCGAAACGGCCAACTAACGAAACGCTAACTTAGCGATTGGAGAACTATCATGACTACAGGTAATAAAAACCCGGGCAACTTTGCCAATGATCGCGAAAAAGCCTCCGAAGCTGGTAAAAAAGGTGGGCAAGCGTCAGGCGGCAACTTCGCCAACGACCGTGAAAAGGCCTCCGAAGCAGGTCGCAAGGGTGGCCAGCACAGCCACGGCGGCGGTCGGAAGTCGGGTTCTTGAGTAACGGTGGGAGGGGCAGCTTGGCTGCCCCTTCAAACCCGATAATTTGAACACGCTGCAACTAATCCCCGCCATCCGCCCCGCTTAAGGTTTTAAGTACCGGCTTTCGACGCTAAGTGGTTACGACCTTCCTTGCAAAGCCATTACCTTGCCAGTATTTACGCGCAGTCATTATGAGCTAGCCTTATCGCCTTGAGTCCTTTACGCGGTGAACTCATGGACACGCTAACCAAAGCCGAAATCGAAACGGCGCTTTCCACTCGCCTTCCCAAGTGCGCGGTCAAGTGCGAGCTCAACCCGGACGGCAGCCTGTCAGTCACCGTAACGGCGCACGGTTTGGACCAATTCACCATCGCCAACATCAACCGCGCCCACTACCACGGTGTCTCAGGGATCAACAGGCTTGTGCGGGAAATACGTGAAGAAATGGTCATCGCCAGGCAGTCGTTCTGGCGGTCATCGGTGGGGTAACAGATATGCCAGACGCTACTGACGCAACGCTGCAACCGGTCAAAATAAAATACCTGAAAGACACGCTGTTCGGTGTGAACACGCTCGCCAGCGAGTGCATGGGGCACCTTGTGCGCACTGCGCCGGGCGTGCAGTTGCGGCTTGCGCCGCCATGGCCAAAGCTATTGCCGAAGGCCCACTGGATTAGCTTTGAATGGAATGGTCAGGCCTATCGCGGCGTGGTGCAGGAGGCTGAATCCTTGACCAATGGCGATTTGCTGCTGGACATCGAACCGCAGCCGTAAAGGCGCGCACTTGGCAGCCCTAGGCGCGTTCACCCGCCATTGCCCGCTGGTGAAAATGCGGCAGCCATTTCAACGCGTGAAGAGACGCAGCCAACTGTACCTGCTCACGAGAACCCATAAAGCGTTCCTTGCGACTGAACACACTCAATGCCCCGCCGTGTCGATAGGCCCAGGCAAAACAGACAGTGCCTGGAGGAATGCCGTCCATCCCATCCGGCCCCAGCAGGCCAGTGGTGGCGACCGCCACATCGGCGGGGCTGTCGCGCAGCGCGCCGTGAGCCATTTCCTGGGCGACTTCACAGCTGGTGAGGTTGAACGTTTCGATGGTGTAGGGGCGCACCTTTAACAGGCGCTGTTTCGCCTCTGGCGAATACACCACGTACCCGCTTTCTATCCATGAACCGCTGCCGTCGACCTGCGAAAGCAAGGTGATGATCTTGCCCGCGGTACACGACTCGGCCGTCGTGATGACCAACTGATGGTGCTTGAGGTATTCAACGATAGAAGCAGCGACCGACATGCTGAATGCTCCTGTGCAGAGGGGTATTGCTGATTGATTTTTGTCAAAAAAAAATCGATTTGTAAAAAAGAATTTCGAAAATCTGCTGGTGTCTACAGAGGAACATCCCCCAGGAGACAGCACCATGAAGTTCGCGAAATTCTGCCAAAAACTCTCCAACCAGGCGGGCAGCTCAAAAACCTTTCTGACAGCCGTCAGCTTGATTGCTGTCTGGGCGCTCACCGGGCCTTACTTTCATTACAACGACACCTGGCAGTTAATCATCAACACCTCCACCACCATCATCACGTTCCTGATGGTGTTCCTGATCCAGAACACCCAGAACCGCGACAACGATATTCTTCATCTGAAACTGGACGAGCTGATTCGTGCCACCAAAGAAGCCCACAATGCGGCGTTGAGCCTGGATAAGCTTGGGTCGCGAGAGTTGCAGAAATTGCGCGAGCAATACAGCAAGCTGGGGCAACCTAACGCGGTCGATGACAGCGGGCGGGAGGCGAATTCTTCCGGTTCTTCTAACGGCCCGATCTAAGGCCTACATGGGTCTGCGTGCAGCGATCGATGCTAACCACGATGCGAAGCGAGCCGCTCTTGATCTGCTTTTGATCTTAGGCGCCCCGTTAAACCACGCTGGCCGAACGCAGGCTTGAATTCGTGGGTAAC